>DAIOUH010000017.1:0-4770 GCA_036751585.1 Prevotella sp.
ATTGTTTATCAACAAGTTATAAAATAGACATTTTTTGAGTGACGAAGTCAGGAAAAAGGTCGCGCCTGTGCTTTTAGCATGGACGCGACCCTATTTATCCTCGTGTTATCTGAAAAAATCTTTATCCTATTTCAGCCACACACCCTTGTTATTCTTCCTCCGCTGGCTCGTCGGCAGGCTTGAGGTTGGTGTAGACGTTTTGCACGTCATCGAAGTCCTCGAGCTTCTCCACCATCTTGTCGATGGTCTCGCGCTGGTCGGCTGGAATGTCGGTGAGGTCGTTGGGGATGTAGGTGAACTCGGCGGAGGTAATCTCGTAGCCGTTGTCCTCAAGGTATTTCTGTATGTCGCCGAAGCTCGTTGGCGCTCCGTAGATGGTCACCTCGCCCGACTCCTCGTCGGTGTCGTACTCGTCTTCCACTCCGTAGTCGATGAGGTCGAGTATGAGCTCGTCCATCTCGGTGTCGGCTTTCGGCTTGAACGAGAACACCGCCTTGTGGTCGAAGAGGAACGACAGTGAACCCGTGGTGCCGAGGTTGCCGCTGAACTTGTTGAAGACCGACCTCACGTCAGCCACGGTGCGCGTGGTGTTGTCGGTGAGGGTGTCCACGAGGATGGCCACTCCGTGAGGTCCGTATCCCTCGTAAGTCACCTCCTTGTAGTCTGACTGATCCTTGCCCATTGCGTTCTTTATGGCGCGCTGGATGTTGTCCTTAGGCATGTTCTCACGCTTGCAGGTGGCTATGATGGCGCGCAGGCGTGGGTTGTTCTCGGGCTCGGGGCCGCCAGCTTTCACGGCAATGGCAATCTCCTTGCCCAACTTCGTAAACGTGCGGGCCATGTGGCCCCATCTTTTCAGCTTTGTAGCCTTACGGTATTCAAATGCTCTTCCCATTGGTGATTATTTGTTTTTTTTCTTTTGTTGTTTCTTTTCTTTTATGCCTATCGAGCCAATAGCTTTATCTCAGCTCGGCTCCCAGCTGCTTGGTGAGATTGGCGATGAGCTTTTGCATCATGGCCTCAATCTGCTTCTCGGAGAGGGTCTTCTCCTCGTCCTCGAACACGAAGTTGACGGCGTAGCTCTTCTTGCCGGCGGGCAGGTTCTTGCCCTGGTACACGTCGAAGAGCGTGACGCGGCGCAAGAGCTTCTTCTCGGTCTTGCGGGCTATCTGCTCTATCTGGCCAAACTCCACGCTGTCGTCCACGAGAAGGGCGAGGTCGCGGCTCACCGACGGATACTTGGAGAGCTCCTTGAACTCCACCTTGTTCCTCTTCGTCAGCTTCACTATCGCGCTCCAGTTGAGCTCGGCATAGAACACGTCTTTCTCCACTCCGCACTCGTGTGCCACCTTCTTTGCCAGCTTGCCATACTCGGCGAGCACGGCTCCCTGCCTTGTCTTCAGCTGAAGGCCGTAGGCAAAGAGGTTGTTGGTGGTCTTCTGCTCCACGGCGAGGCCAGCGGGCACTCCGGCACGGCTGAGGATGTTGTCCACGTATGCCTTGAGCTCATAGAATGAGGTGTCCTCGTCGGGGTGCGCCCATGAGCCCTCCACACGCTTGCCCGTGAGCCACAGGGCGATGTGGTATTGCTGGCTGTAGGCCTTGATTGGCGCGTCGTGGTCGTCTTTCTCGGGGGCGTAGTGGTACACGTTGCCTACCTCGAAGAAGCGCAGGTTCTCGCGCTTGCGGTTGATGTTGCGCGCGAGCGACTCCAGTCCGCCGAAGACCAGCGTCTGGCGCATCACGCCAAGGTCGGTAGACAGCGGGTTCATTATCTTCACGGTGTTGGCCCATGGATAGGCGTTGAGCTCGTCCTTGCTGTAATATGCCTCCTTGGTGAGCGAGTTGTTGAGAATCTCGTTGAAACCGCACCCCACGAGCTGCTCCGACACGATGTTCTCCAGCTTGTGCTCCTTGTCCTCGTCGTTCTCGGTGGTGAGCGACGACTTGAGCTGTGTGGGTATCTCCACGTTGTTGTATCCGTAGATGCGGAGTATGTCCTCCACCACGTCGCACGGGCGCTTCACGTCCACGCGATAGGCGGGCACGGTGAGGTCGAGACCCTCGGCGTCTTCCTTGTTTATCTTCATCTCAAGGCTGGTGACGATGCTCTTTATGGTGTCGGCACCGAGCTTCTTGCCAATCAGTCGGTCGCAATACTCATAGTTGAGACGCACGTCGAAGTTGGGCAGCGGCTGTGGGTACACGTCCTTTATCTGCATGGATACCTTGCCCCCTGCCAGTTGCTGGCAGAGTATGGCGGCTTGCTTGAGCGCGTAGATGGTGCCGTTGGGGTCCACGCCGCGCTCGAAGCGGAAGCTGGCGTCGGTTGACAGCCCGTGATGGCGCGCGCTCTTGCGAATCCACGTTGGGTGGAAATATGCCGACTCGAGCACCACGTTTCTCGTGGTCTCATAGGTACCCGAGCCCTTGCCGCCGAATATTCCGGCTATGCACATGGGTTCCTCGGCGTTGCAGATGCTGAGGTCGTGCTCGCCCAGGGTGTGCTCCACGCCGTCGAGCGTTACGAACTTGGTGCCCTCCGGTTGCGTGCGCACCACGATCTTGTGGCCTGTCACCTTGTCGGCGTCGAAGCAGTGCATCGGCTGCCCGTATGCCATCATGATGTAGTTGGTGATGTCCACTATGTTGTTTATCGGTCTGAGGCCTATGGCTGTGAGCCTGTCTTGCATCCACTTCGGGCTTTCCTTCACGTCGCAGTCGGTGACGCTCAGGCAGGCGTATCTCTTGCACGCCTCGGTGTTCTCTATCTCCACGTCGATGGGCATGTCCTCGTTGTCCACGTGGAACTGTGAGCAGTCGGGTCTGTGGAGGCTCGTCTTGTATCCACGCTGAGTGAGCCATGCGTAGAGGTCGCGCGCCACGCCGTAGTGAGAGAGCGCGTCGGCACGGTTGGCTGTGATGTCGATGTCGATGACCCAATCGCTGTCGAGGTGGTAGTAGTCGGCGGCTGGTGTCCCCACCACCGCGTCCTCGGGCAGCACTATGATGCCGCTGTGGTCGTTGCCCACGCCAATCTCGTCCTCGGCGCAAATCATGCCGAAGGAGTCGATGCCGCGCAGACGGCTCTTCTTGATGACGAACTCCTTGTCGCCGTCGTAGAGCTTGCAGCCCAGGTCTGCCACTATCACTTTCTGTCCTGCTGCCACGTTAGGCGCTCCGCAGACTATCTGCTGTGGCTCGCCCTTGCCCAAGTCAACGGTGGTGACGTGCAGGTGGTCACTGTTGGGGTGTGCCTCGCAAGTGAGCACTTTTCCCACGTATAGGCCTTTCAAGCCTCCCTTGATGGCCTCGACCTCGTCGAGGGCGTCCACTTCAAGACCTGTGGAGGTCAGCGCGTCGGCTGTCTCCTGGGGTGTAAGGTCGAAATCAACGTAATCCTTAAGCCACTTATATGATATTTTCATTTTTAATGATTGATATTTTCTGCAAAATTAATAATATTCTGTGAGCCAAGCAAAACTACTCGCGTTTTTCTTTATCGTGAGGCGTGGTAATGGCCAATCTGTCGAGTATGAACTGCTTTATGCTGGTTTGCGGCATCGTGGGCATGGTGGCGTGCCGTGTGCCAGCCCCGTATGCCACGAGCGCGGTGTGGTCCACTCCTCGCGAATAGCCGTGGTCGCCACCCTTGCGCGGCCGTGTGATGTCTCCCTCGCGCGAGTTTGACACGTCCACTCCCGCCACGGGCTCGATGGCAAGGGCAACCTTTGGGTCGCAGCCCAGGCGCGTGAGCTCGTCGCGTCGGATGACGCGGAAGTCCGATTTCACGCTGTCGGGCAAGTCGGCAAGCAGCTTCTCCACCCTCTTGAGGGTCTTCGTGTCGGTGGGGTTCTTGAGATAGAGGAAGCTCATGGCGCCTGCCCCGTGGAAGCACGCCTTCCATGGCGAGCCATAGTCCTTGCCCAACAGTCCCGCCCTCACGAGCAGCGTGTTGGGTGCCAACTGTCGGTTCACGTCCACGAAACCATGGTCGCCCGTGACGATGACCAGCGTGCTGTCGAGCAGGGAGTGGTCGCGCAGGTTGTCGATGATGATGCCCACGGCGGCGTCTGCCGACTCCACGGTGCGGCGCGTGCGTGGGGTGTTGAGGCCAGTCTGGTGCTGGGCGTAGTCGGTCGTGATGAGGTGGATGGTGAGCAGCGTGGGACGGTAGTGGTTCATGATGTAGTTTGCCATGTAAGCCTCCCGCGCGTCGCGGTTGATTGAGCCGGCGGTGAAGTTCTCGTCCGACAGCCTGCCCGTGGCGTGGAGCTCAAGGGTGTCGAGCAGTCCCTTGGGCGAGCAGTTTTGCCGCAGAAACGCCATTTGGTCGGTGCCAGGCTTGATGGACCAGTATTCGGGCACGTTGTACTTGATGTGCCTTGACCCCGTGGACACTGGCCAGAACAGCGACGCCACGGTGCCGCCCCTGTCGCTCACCGCCTGCCACAGCGTCTCCGCCTTTATGGAGTCGGCATACCAATAGCTTATGGTCCTCGGGGCGTTGCCCATGAAGGGCGCGTTATAATATATGTGGTGCTCGGCGGGCAACTTGCCCGTGATGATGGTGGTGTGCGACGGGTAAGTGGCGGCAGGCGTGACACCCTTTATCCAGTCTACGTAGAGCCCCTCGGCCTTCATCTGCTTTAGGTTCTCCGTGGGCATGGTGGGGTCGGTTATCATCTCGCCTCGCATGCCGTCGATGGTGATGAGGATGACGTGGGTGGCTTTTCCCGGCTGTGCCGAGAGCGGTTGTGCCAAGAGTGG
>DAIOUH010000017.1:4870-28536 GCA_036751585.1 Prevotella sp.
GGCATGGCGAGCAAGGCCATGGCCAAGGTCTTAATGGAAGAAAGGCGCGACATATTCAGAGTGCTTGTTGTCTACGATAATGCTGTTCATGTTGTATTTTATCACCACCGTCTTAGCATTGTCGTCGATGGTGAAAGCGTCCATGTCCTGGTTCAAGGGTATGAATGGCGGTATCTGTGCTTGGGTGTAGCCTTCGGAAGGCGTGTTCGCCGCCTCCACCTCGCACACGGGAAGGCGCAAGCCGAGGTCGGCAGCCCTTCTGCCCTCTCCGAAGAAAATCTCCTGGCGCATGAGGTAGAGCAGTCGCAACAGGCTGTCTTGGCTGTCGCAACGGTCTATCATCGGTTGGGTGACAGACGTTCCGGAGATGTAGGGAATGTCGATGAGGTTTGGCGCCTGGCGGTCGAGAATCAGTCCGGAGCGCAACGTGTCGGAGGGCGATGCCGCCACCTTGAAAGCCGAGCTGTTGGGGTATTTCTTGTAGCCGCCATTGTCGCGCTGCTCCAGTTGGTCGTTTACGCCGCGCTGCACTGGTCTCTTCTTCACCAGGGCGAGAAGCGCGGTCATGGTTTGCTTGGCCTTGTCGAGGTCGTTGTCGGCTATCTCCGCCTCAGCCATGATGAGGTAAGGCTCCTCCGCCTTGGCTATGCAGATGGGTCGCTGCTCCAGCGGGTCGGTGGTCTGGAAATACTTGGGGTCGAGGAAGTCGAGGCGAGGCAATGGCTGGTATGCCGTGCCGTATGGCATGCCGTAGACGAAGCCCTGGAAGCTGTTGTCCACGCCGTTCTTGCCGTCGAAGGTCACCTGCTTGATGAAGTCGGGAGAGAGGCTGAGCGCGGCTTGGGCGTGGCTCACCGCCTCCTGCTTGTCGCCCAGCTTGTATTGAGCCCTGGCTATGAGGGTGTGGATGAACGCCTTGTCGTCGGCGGTCTGTGCCAGCGAGAGGCAGGCGTCGAAGGTGTCGATGGCCTTGCGGAGGTTGTGCTTCCAGTCGCGTATCTCGCCACCGTTCTCCTCGGGCAGGCCCACGAAATACTCACCGGCGAGCAAGTAGGAATAACCCTCGATGTAGCGCAGGTTGAACTCTTGCTCCTGGGTCATGGTCTGGTCGGCCTTGGATATGTTGTTGAGTCCGTTGAGCGCCATCTCGCGTATCGCCCCCACCCCACGTTGCAGGTTGGTGACGTCGGGGTCGGTATAGAGTATGGTAGGGAAGTCGAAGACCTTGCTGCCCTGGGTGGAGTTGTTGAAATAGTCGTCGGACAAGATCTCGGTGAGCTCCACAAACTCGCCTATCGTGGTGGCGAACTTGCTGTTGGTGCCGTTAACCCATGTCTCAAGGGCGTTTGGCGTCTTCTTGAAGGTGTCCTCGTCCACGTTTGGGTTCACGATGTCGCTTGGCGACAACAGGTCGCACGCCGAGAGCGACAGTGTGGCGATGGCGCATAATGCCACGTTCCTTATTATTGTGTTCATGTGTTTGTTTCGTTGGTATGCGTTTCTTTTCATGTGTTTCTCACTTCATGTGGATTTATCACGAAATCAGAAAGTCACGGTAACGGAACCGATGAAGCTCCGCGGCGTGGAGTAAGACGAATAGTTGAGACCTCCCACAGCCACAGCCCCTTGGGTGCGTGCCCCAGAGATGGTGGCTTCCGGGTCAACCGAAGAGGCAGTGATGGCGAAAGGATTGTAGACATTGAAGCCGAATGTCGCCGTCTTGATGACGTGCTTCAAGTCCCACTCATAGCTCACGCCGATGTTCCTTATTTTGAGGAAGTCGGATTTCTCCACGAAGAAGTTGGTGAAGTTGAGCCACTCCTTTGCTTGCGTGGTACCCTCAAGTGCCTTATCTGGCACGGACGGGTCTTTCAGTCCCTTGGCAAAGCGGAACTGCCTGTCGAAGGAATGGACGTAGGCTCCCGTCTGCCAGTCGCCGCTGACGATGAACGAGAGGTTTCGCCATCCGCCCGTGACGGAGAAGTTGCCGTATTTAGTGGGCAGCGTGGTTCCGAGGTCTTGCAGGTTCAACACGTCTTTCAGCGAGCCGTCGGCGTTGAGCTCAGCCTTTGAGCCTCGCAGGAAGCCCACAGGCTTGCCTTTCGCCACCACGGTCTGTATGGTGCGCGATGAGAATCCGCCAATGGCGAACGGCACGGCGGTGCCTATGTCGAGCACCTTGTTGCGGTTGGTGTTGAGCGAGGCGTTGAGACGCAGCTTCCAGTCCTTGGTGTTGAGCACCTGCACACCCACCGCCAGCTCCACGCCCTTGTTCTCTATCTTGCCCACGTTGGCGAGATAGTTTGACTCCTGTCCTGACGAGGGCAGTGAGGGAACGTAGAACAAGGCGTCCTTAGTCAAGGCATAATAATATGTGAAGCCGATGTTCAGCACGTTGTGGAAAAGCGTGGCGTTGAGTCCCGCCTCATAGCTGTGCTTCTTCTCCGGCGCGAGGTTCGGGTTGCCGTATTTCCCGAAATAGGCGGCTTGCTGGTCGTTGTAGGAGCCCATGTCCACCGTGCGCTGGTATTCGAATGCCGGAGGGTAACTGCCCGCCACGCCATAGTTGGCCATGAGGCGCAGGTTGTTGAGAAGTCCGTTCCGCGTGAGCTGCTTCATGAACGGTTCCTCGCTCATGACGTAAGACAGGCCCACCTTGGGATAGAACTGCCATCCCACGTTGTCGCCGAAAGCCGTGTTGTAGTCGGAACGCAAGCCGAGGTCAATGTAGTAGCGGTCGTGGATGCCGATGTTCTCCTGCACGAAGGCACCGTAGTTGTAGAGGTAGCTGAGCCACTCGTTGGCAGTCAGCGTGCCGGCTCCGGCTATGATTTGCGCCCCGTCGCGCACGTTGCTGCCGTTGTAGACCGATTGGTGGTCGTTGGTGCTGAAAAACTGGAAGCCAGCCGTGGTGATGGCGCTGAGCCACTCCTTGTACCTGAGCTTGTATTGCCCGTTGATGTCCGCCGTGAGTCCAAAGTATTTCCTGTCGAAATTGCTGATACTTCCGGCGTTGGAGGTGCCTTGCGGCTTTTGCTGTATGTGGATGAGAAACTCGTTGGTGGTGATGAGCTTGTTGCTGCTCACGCGGTAGTCCACTCCCAATGTGGCTTTCAGGGTGAGGTCGCGCACGGGCTTGAACTCCAGGCTTTGCGACGTTTGGAAACGCTTGATAGACTCCTTGTTGTTTTGCAGTGCCTCCGCCTTGCTCACAAACTCCTTCATCTTGCCAAACGTGTAGTCGTCGAGCGCGTCGATGTCGGCGCCATAGTTCTTCTCAGTGCCGTCTTGGTCGATGTACTTGAAGTTGGCGCATGCCGACCCCTCGGTGAACCACAGCCCGGTGTACCAGCCCTCGTTGCCGTTGCGCCTGCGGTTGTAATCCTCGACCACGAACCCGAAGGAGTTTTGGTATTCGAGCATTCGGTTGAACTTGACGTGGGACCCGAAGCGCATGTCATACTTGCGGTCCTTGTTGCCGTCGTGGATGAGCGTGCCGGTGTTCTCGCTCATGCTCGCGCCGAAGCTGTAGCCATACTTGCTGGTGCCACCGTCGAACCCGAAGCGGTATTTCTGCTGGAAGCCCGTTTGGTGGAGCAGCTCCTTGGTGCGCTTGAAGTGGTAAAACTGGCTTGTAGCCACGTCTGCCCCAAGCTCGGCGCCGGCGTAAAAGGAAATCTTGTTGTTGGAGCCCTTCTTGGTGAAAATCTGTATCACGCCGTTTGCCGCGTCGGAGCCATAGAGCGTGGTCGCCGCGCCTCCCGTGACATATTCTATATGGTCGATGTTCTCCATGGGTATGTCGCTGATGGAGCCGTAGGTGGCGGTCTGGCCATTCAGGCTGTTGAGCGACGTGCCGGTGTAGTTGTTGAGCGATGACACGGTGTTCATGTTGTCCACGCGCACCCCGTCGACATAGATGACCGGCGTGGAGTTGATAAACGCCGATGACAATCCGCGCGACTTGATCATCGACGTGGTGCCAGGCTGCCCCGTTGTGAGGTTTATCTGCACGTTTGGCAGGGCGTCTTGCAGCATCTGGTCTATTCGTCCCACCTTCACCTTCTCAAGGTCGGCGGCGCTGACAGTGGATATGTTTGACGACAGCCGTCGCTTGTTGATCTCCGCGCCCTGCCCTGTGACCACGACCTCGTTTAGCTTGAAATAGTCCTCGTCGAGGGAGATGACATAGCTGTCGCCCTGCCTCTCCACGTCCTTGCCCGACGGCGCGTCGTCGCGAAGCTGTATGGTCTTGGTGACATAGCCCACGCACGACACGCGCAGGCTCTTCACTCCGCTTGTTGAAATGTGGAAACTGCCGTTGGCATCGGTCAACGTGGCGGCGTTGACGTTATCGTCGGGCACGATGACAACGCCGACGAGCTTGTCGGCATTGGCCTTGTCGATGATGATACCTTTTATCCCAGCCTCTCTTACCTCGGTGCCTTTTACTTCAGCGGCCTTGGCCTTGCCGTAAGAAACAGAACTCACGCATGATAGCACGGCTATGCTTGCGATAGTAGCAATTCCTTTAACGTTGTTACTAACAATCATTATCCTTCCTTTGGTTATTTTTTTATTACATAGCGCCAATAGTGGTGCAAAGCTACAACTTTTTTTTCAAAGGCAAAGGTAGACACGGCATATTTCTGACTTGTTAAAATCAGGTGAATATGCCGTTAAAAACAAAAGCCAGCTTATTCCTCGTCTTTCAACACGGGCAGGGAGATGTGATATTTCACCGCCAATATCCTTATCGTCACGATGAAGACGAATGTGGCGACACCCGTGATGGCCACGTTGACGTGCATGTCGGTGAGCACCCAATAGAGCAAGCCGCCGATGATGCTCGCCATGGCGTATATCTCCTTCCGGAGAATGACAGGCGTCTTGTTGAGCAACACGTCCCTTATCACTCCGCCCGCGGCGCCGGTGATGCAACCCATGATGATGGCCACCCAGAAGGGATAGCCACATTCCAAGGTCTTCTGTATGCCGGTGATGGTGAAGGAGGCGAGGCCGAGAGTGTCGAAGAAGAACCAGGCGTTGTCGAGGCGCTTGAGCATCTTGGAAAAGGATATGACGAAAATTTGAGCCCCTATCGTGCAAACGATGTAGAGGGGCGATGTCATCCAGAAAGGAGGCAACCCCAACATGACGTCGCGTATCGTTCCGCCGCCTATGGCCACGGCGAAGCCACAGACGAACCCTCCGAACCAGTCGAAGTGTTTTGCCGCGGCGTGCCGTATGCCCGAGATGGCAAATGCCAAGGTGCCAAGAATCTCAATGATGGTCTGTACGGTATTAACCAATTGAGGGTCAGTGAAATGCATGGTCTGTATTAAACTTTATTGATGGGTTTGCCTTGGATGAAAGCCTCCACGTTGGCAAAGCAAATGTCGAGCAGTCGGCGGCGCGCCTCCTTCGTGGCCCATGCCACGTGCGGCGTGAGATAGGCGTGCGGCTGCTGAAGCAATGGGTTGTCGGCGAGAGGCGGCTCCTTGTCCATCACGTCGGCACCGTAGCCGCCCAACTTGCCACTGGCGAGGGCCTCAGCCACGGCACGCTCGTCGACAAGGGCGCCACGCGCGGTGTTGACGAGCATGGCTCCTTGCTTCATCTTGGCTAAGTTGTCCGCGTTGAAGAAGTGGAGGTTGTTCTTTGCCAGCGGACAGTGAAGTGTCACTATGTCGGAAGAGCTGAGCAGCTCGTCGAGAGATGCCTTGCTGATGCCGCTTGGCAGCTGTGATTGGTCTTTCGAGGTGTAGGCGATGACGTGGAACCCGAAGGCGAGGGCGACCTGCGCCACGCGCATGCCGATGTGGCCGAGACCGATGATGCCGAGCGTCTTGCCAGATATTTCCGGCAGCGGCGTGTCCCAATAGCAGAAGTCGGGGTTCTTTGTCCAGCGCATTTCACCTCCGCGACTTGCAGCCCTGTTTTGGTCGGCATAGTGGGCCACATGGTTTGTCATGTTCAAGATGTGGGCAAACGTCATCTGCACCACGCTCTCGGTGGAGTAAGACGGGATGTTGCACACCACGATGCCATGCCTGTGGGCGGACTCAGTGTCGATGTTGTTGTAGCCCGTGGCCAATATTCCGATGTATTTCAGCTTTGGCAGTTGACTTATCACTTCATCGGTCATGTTTATCTTGTTGATTATTAGCATTTCCGCGTCTTTGGCTCTTTCGATGACCTTGTCGGGGCTCGTGCGATCGTATATGGTCAGCGTACCATAGGCTTTGAGAGGTTCCCAAGAAAAATCATTGGGGTTGGCGGCATATCCGTCGAGTATTACAATGTTCATTGCGTATGGATGTTAAAGTTGTTGTTCTTTATCTTGTTCTTATTATTCCGTTATTTCTTTTTATTCCGTTATTCCTTGTACCTGTCTCCCCAGCAGTTTACCATTCGTTGATACAGCTTCTCTTCGGCAGGCGAATGTTGCGCGTGCCAGAATCGCTTGTTGGCAATCTCGCCAGGCAGATATTGCTGCGGCGTGAAGTTGCCGGGGTAGTCGTGAGGGTATTTGTAGCCGTCGTGATAGCCCAGTTGCTCCATCAGTTTTGTCGGCGCGTTGCGAATGTGCATTGGCACGGGCTGGTTGCCGCTCATCTTGACCTCCTCGATGGCGTTGTTGATGCCCATGTATGCCGAGTTGCTCTTCGGGCTCGTGGCGAGATAGACCACCGCCTCGGCGAGAGGTATGCGCCCTTCCGGCCATCCTATCTTCATCACCGCGTCGAAGGCGGCGTTGGCGAGCAACAAGGCGTTGGGGTTGGCGAGGCCTATGTCCTCAGCCGCCGAGATGACGACGCGCCGCGCTATGAACTGCGGGTCTTCACCGCCCTCTATCATCCTCGCCATCCAATAGAGCGCGGCGTCGGGGTCGGAGCCTCGTATGCTCTTGATGAACGCGGAAATGATGTCGTAGTGCATATCGCCTTGCTTGTCGTAGGCAAGAGGATTCGCTTGCAACTCCTCCTCGACCTTCTTGTCGGTAACGACGATGTCGTCTCCACCAGCCGATTCCACGATGAGCTCAAGGATATTGAGCAGCTTGCGCGCGTCGCCTCCGCTGAATCGCATCATCGCACCGGTTTCCTTCAGGGTGATGTGCTTTTTCTTGAGTTCCACGTCGGTCTTGATGGCATGGTCGAGTATTTTTTGCAGGTCATCTTTCCCGAGAGACTTGAGCACGTAGACCTGGCATCGCGAGAGCAATGGCCTTATCACCTCAAACGATGGGTTTTCCGTGGTGGCGCCTATGAGCGTGACCACTCCACGCTCCACGGCACCGAGCAGGGAGTCTTGCTGCGACTTGGAGAAACGGTGAATCTCGTCGATGAAGAGTATTGGCGAGGCGTTGTTGAAGAAGCTGCCCTTCTTGGCCCGTTCTATGACGTCGCGCACGTCCTTCACCCCACTGGTGACGGCACTGAGCGTATAGAAAGGCACCTTCATGGTCGAGGCCACGATTTCAGCCAACGTGGTCTTGCCCACGCCTGGAGGTCCCCAAAGGATGAACGAGGAGACCTTGCCTCCCTCTATCATCTTGCGCATCAAGCCGTTCTCGCCCACCAGGTGCTCTTGGCCCACATAATCGTCGAGCGTACGAGGCCGCATGCGTTCTGCTAATGGTTCCATTGTTGACTTTGCTTTTTAGTAGCTTTTAATCCTTTCTTTTTGACCTACATGGGCCTTGCTATGCGGATGCCCAATGCCGAGGTCTGCTTGCGAAGGTACGTGTGCAAGAGGTTGCCGTCTTCCACCACCTTGTGGTAGAGCGACGAGGCGTTGAGCATGTGCAGACCGTCGTTGTGCCAAACGGCAATGCCTATATGGCTGATTTCCAATCCTGCCTTTGTCGTCACGATGGCTATTATGTCGCCATCGTGCACTGCCTTTCTCACCACGGCGCTGTTTGTCACCGCGCTCGTGGGAATGTATCTTTGCTTGGTGCCCGTGATAGACTTCTCCATCTCGGCAATCTGCTTAACCCATTGAGGCTTGCCAGTGAGCATTGGATAACTCTTCAGGTGAGTGGTCATGTAGTTGGCCTTGACAGTTTGCGTGGCAGAGAAAGGCGGATTGGGCGACTGTACGTTTTTCACGATGCCCTCCTTGGCGTTCTCTTGAATCCAATAGGTGAAATAGTGCTGCCTTGCTGGATAAGCCACGTTGCCGTTGCGGTAGCGCACCTTCCTCAGGTTCTCGCAATAGTTGGCGAACGTGGGCTTGCGCTGCGCCATGGATCTCGACAGTGCCAAGACCGTCTCCACGTAAGTGGTGCAATCGAGCTGGCGGAGGTTGACCACGAGTTTCTCGTTGGCATTCTTCTCCAGCGTCTTCGCCACGTATGGCACGCCCTTGAACTCGCGTCCGAAGAAGACCATGTATGAAGCCACCGACTTGTCTTTCAGGCTCTTGGCCTTCTTGAACAATGCCATGACCTTCATCGAGTCTGGCTTGGTGTAGTCAGTGCCCTGCGCGGAAACGTTGGCCGCGAGCAATAACGAGAGCATGCAAATAACTATTTTCTTCATTTCTTTCTCCTATATTGTTTTTTTAGTCCGAAATTATATCCAGCATAAATATATACGTTGCCAAAGGTGGTGTTTGCCGAGAAATTGGATTTGTGGTAGTTGTATGTGTGGAAGACCGCGCTCGCGCCACTGTACCATCTCATGTTGTTCCACACCAGTCCTACCCTCGATACCCCGTCGATCATGATGTTCTTGAAGTTGAAGTTGCGGAAGAGGTCTTTTATCAGGCTGTTTTCCTTACTCGACATCTGCTTGTAGCCCAGGGCCAACTGCAACGAAACGTCGAAGAGCCAGTTGCGGGCGAAGACCCAGTTGTAGGCATATCCTCCGCCAATGGATATGTCAGTGTAGTCTATTTTTGTGGAGTGCAACGTGGTGTCAGATACCTCGCTTGCCGTCCCCTCGCCTGCCACGTCATCCATCAATGCATGAAACTTGTCCCAGTCCATGTTGAGCTTGTGCGTGGAATAGCTTATGCCGGCGAGGGCACTGCCAGCGGAGCGACGCTGGATGGTGCTTTGGCTGTAAGCCGCTGGATAGGAAAACTTGCTGTGGTTGAAGATGTAGTAGGCGTTGATGCCGCGCTCGGAAGTCTCGAAACCACTGAAATTAAGCGATTTCATCGTCTTGTCCACGAGCTTTTTTCCAAAGTCCACACGGTTTACGAGATAGTTGTTTCCCGACTTGCGATAGAAAAGGTCCACGCCCACTTGCGGCGCGTAGAGGCTGAAGTTGATGGCCTCCCTTGCCTCGCTTTTCAAGTGTTTTAAGTCTATGGTGTATCCAAGAAAGATGAATCGCCAGCCAAAATATGGTCCAAGTTTGTAGGAAGGCTTGGGTGCCAACACGACCTCGTGGTTATCCTTTGTCCTCAAAGTGTATCCCTCGAAGCTGATGGTGTTTTGAAGCATCACGGTGAAATTGTATTTCTGTGGCTCAATGTAGTTGGTGTCCACCCGTGAGAAATTGCGCACCATTCTCCTGAAAGAAGACAGCTTCTTCTTTGGGACAGCCGTGCTATCACTTGTCGGTTGAAGCCCAACCGTGGACGTGATAACGAGCGATAGAAGAATGGGAAAACCGCACATCAGATGATATATGTAAAGACCGTGTCTACAGGCTTGTTAAAATTTAATCAACTGCAAAGATATGAAAAAGGATAGAATCGGCAAAATATCTCATTATTAAAAAAACGGCAAGATATAAAAAAGTGGCAAGAGAAATAAATCTCCTGCCACTCTTTCAGGTCGGGATTACTGGACTCGAACCAGCGACCTCGCGCCCCCCAGACGTGTGCGCTACCAACTGCGCTAAATCCCGTTCCGTTTTGCGAGTGCAAAGTTACTGTGATTATTTCATTCCACCAAATAATCGCTCGACTTTTTTATTCGTTTGATATAATTAAACATATTATAGACATTCTGATTCGTGCGTTTAGAGACATTTTTAGTAAATTTGCAAGAAAATAGACAGATAGTTTGAACAGTAAATACTTATGTGGAAATATGGCATAATACTAATGTTTGTCGTGGGTTTGCTTCAATCTTGCAGCAGCAATGATATTGATGATGACCCGCAAACGGTAAACGGTAACGGCAATGTTGACGCGTCTGCTATAAACGACAGCTATACATACGAGTTGCCAGTGGTTTTCCATGTGCTATACGATGACAAAAGCAATCCAAGACAATATATTCCTTACCAGCGGCTTGACAATCTCTTGCAATACGTCAACGAGATTTACAAGGGTGGCGTTTATGGACAGAGCGAGAACGTGAACATAAAGTTCGTGCTCGCGACGACAGACGAGAATGGGAAAAAACTCGCTCACCCTGGCGTGGACTACGTGAAATACACAGGGGAATATCCGATAGACGAAAACAAGTTCATGGCAGACCAGACGGGTACCAACGTGAAATATATTTGGGAACCGAACAAGTATATCAACGTGATGATGTTCAACTTCAAAAGCACCAACAGCAACGAGATAACCCTTGGCATATCCCATATGCCATTTTCCGTGAAGGGCGACAACGAGCTTGCCGGCTTGGAGACGGTGACGACACCAAGCATCAAGAAGAGCAACCTGCGCTTTGCTTATTGCTCAGCCATCAACAGCCTCTATGCCAACACGTCGCCACAGGGTGGCTACTACCAGAGTGACCGCTATACCAACCCCAATCACAAGCTGACGACTTATACATCGGCAGACGTGGTGATGACCTTGGCCCATGAGCTTGGCCATTATCTTGGCCTCTACCATGTGTTCACGGAGAGGCGCGACGCGAGCGATGACGACAGCGTGGAACCCGTGGACTCTTGCGGCGATACCGACTATTGCGAAGACACCCCATCGTACAACCGATATGAGTATATGCAATATTTAGAGTATGAGGGAAAGAACCAGAAGTACATTGACCCATTGCTGAAACGACATTCGTGTGAAGGCGTGGAATACGACGCCGACAATATCATGGATTACAGCGTGGGCTTGGGGTTCAAGATAACGCCGCAACAGAAAGAACGCATCCGCCACGTGCTTTACTACTGTCCGCTCATTCCTGGCCCCAAGAAGTATCGCACGACAAAAGCTGAGACGCTCAACGGCCTTGCGGACATAAAGATAACTACAATAAAATAACCATAAAACGACATGTCAACATACGAGATTACCGCCCCGAAGAATCTTGAAGCTACAATAAATCTTCCAGCCTCGAAGAGCATAAGCAACCGTGCCCTTATCATCCATGCCTTGTGTGGAGGCGAATTGCCAGAGAACTTGTCTGACTGTGACGACACTCACGCCGTGGTCAATGCCCTCAGGGATATGCCAAAGACTATCAACGTGGGCGCGGCAGGCACGGCGATGCGCTTTCTGACTGCCTATCTTTCGGCGACAAATGGCGAACATACAATAACAGGCTCAGAACGCATGTGCCACAGACCCATAGGCGTGTTGGTGGACGCGCTCCGCATGTTGGGCGCTTCGATACGTTATGAGGGCGCGGAAGGCTTTCCCCCACTCCACGTCAACGGACACCCATTGTTGGGCGGAAAACTTGAGATACCGGGAAACGTCAGCTCGCAATTCATCTCCGCCTTGCTCCTTATTGGTCCTGTGACCAAGCAAGGCTTGACGTTGCACTTGACGGGTGAGATAGTGTCGCGCCCGTATATCGACTTGACCATACACGTGATGCATGGCTTTGGCGCAAGCGTGGAATGGACAAGTCCAGACACCATCGAGGTGAAAGCCAAGCCTTATGAGAACTCACGCTACCTTATAGAAAACGACTGGAGCGCAAGTTCCTATTGGTATGAGATGGCGTCGCTTTATCCTTTGGGTGATGTCAACGTGGTCTTGAAAGGGCTTGAGGACAGCTCGCGCCAAGGAGACTCGGTGGTGAAATACATCTTCTCATTGCTTGGCATCAGGACATCATTTGAAGAGGCGCACTCTGGCAAGCCTACCTCAGTGACGCTCTCTCGCCACCTTGAGCACGTGGCAACGTTGAACTATGACTTCATCAACTGCCCCGACTTGGCTCAAACCATAATAGCGACATGCTGCGCACTTGACGTCCCCTTCCATTTCACAGGCTTGGCAAGTCTTCGCATCAAGGAGACAGACCGACTGGAGGCAATGCGTAATGAACTTGGGAAGCTCGGATTTGTCATCGAGGTGACAAACGACTCAGAGATGACATGGGACGGCACACGACGTGAGTCCACGATGGAAGCTATCGATACCTATGAGGATCATCGCATGGCAATGGCATTCGCGCCATTGGCTGTCAAGTTCCCTGGATTGAGAATCAACAATCCAGAGGTGGTGTCGAAGTCATATCCCTCTTTTTGGGATGACCTTAGCAAGGCGGGCTTTACGATCAAGACAGTATAAGAATCATGTGGTACCTCTTGCTTTCACTCGTGGCTTTGGGTCTCTTTTGCGCCTTGCTTGGCTTTATATCACACAGACGTGGAGAGAGCCAAGAAGTGGTTGTAGGCGAAGGAGATTGTAGCCATTGCTCTCCCGAAAACATGATGTGCGAGCAGGATTGCATGCTCCATGCCGCGGCGAGGCCTGTGGAATACTTTGACGATGAGGAACTTGACGCCTTCAAGGGCAGACCGTCAGACAACTATACCGAGGAAGAGACGGCATTGTTCGCGGAAGTGTTGGAGACGCTTCGCCATGACGAGATAAAGGCATGGAGTCGCAGTTTGATTCTCAGAGGCATCAATATGCCAGACGGTATAAAGGATGAGTTTGTCTCGCTTGCCGAGTAGCAGCATGATTTCATTATTTCCCATATTGAACAAAATTCGAAATTCCATATTGAGCAAGATGCGTCATATAATTGTTTTTGGCCTTGCGGCATTCTTTGTCATTCTTATGATAGAGAGCTGCTCCACGGCTAAAAATACTGCCGCCACGCGTTGGTGGCAGGCGTTCAACTCTCGTTACAATACATATTATAACGGTGCCTTGGCTTATGTGGATGGATCGTTGGAGAAAGAAAATGGGAATCAAGACAACTACACTGACTTTCTCCCGCTTTACACCGTAAGAAATAAGAACAGCAAGGAGTTGGGCAAGGCCAATTTCGACCGTGCCATCTTGAAGGCGGAGAAAGTAATAGACAGGCATAGTATAAAGCAGCGTCCGCAATGGAAGTCGAACAGGCGAAAGACCGACCGTGACAGGGAATGGTTGTCGAGGAAGGAATACAACCCGTTCATGTGGAAAGCATGGATGCTCTTGGGGCGTTCACAGTTTCATGAAGGAAGCCTTGACAATGCCATCTCCACTTTCGCCTACATGAGCATGCTCTATCGCACGCAACCTGCCATCTACTCGCGGGCGCAAGCATGGTTGGCGAAGTGCTATATAGAGAATGACCTCGCTTACGACGCCGAGGATGTAATAAGAAACAACAGGCGCGACTCCATTCCATGGCAAGCCCGTAAAGACTGGGACTATGCCCTCGCCGATTATTATCTTCTTACCCATGACTACAAGGCAGCCATTCCATATCTGAGAAATGTCATCAGCCATGAGATGAGACGCAAGCAGAAGGCCCGCGAGTGGTTCATCATGGGGCAAATATGCCAAGCGGCAGGAATGAACCGCGAGGCTTACAAGGCTTACAGCAAGGTGATAGGCATGAACCCACCCTATCAGCTTGAGTTCAACGCGCGAATAGCCAGGACGGAAGTGATGGCGAACACGAGGTCGGATGGAATGATTGCCAAGTTGAGGCGCATGTCAAAATCGGATAAGAACAAGGAGTACCTTGACCAAGTGTATTTCGCCATTGGCAACATTTACCTGATAAAGAAAGACACGCTCAAGGCAATATCAGCATACGAGAAAGGCAATGAGAAGGCAACGAGGTCTGGCGCGGAGCGTGGTGCCTTGCTCATAAAACTTGGCGACATATATTGGGGGCGTGAGCAATACGCAGACGCTCGACGCTGCTATAACTTGGCATTGGGCATGACCGACAAGGACAACAAGGCTTACGAGCGATTGACAAGTCGGTCGAAGGTGCTTGACGAGCTCGTGCCTTATACTGAGGCCGTGCATCTGCAAGACTCCTTGCAAAGCCTCGCGCGCATGGACGAGAAACAGCGCGACATTGCCATCGACAGAGTAATAGCCGCATTGAAGAAAAAGGAAGCCGAGGAAAAGAAAAGGCAAGCCGAGAGCGAACTGGCCAACAGGCAGCAAAATGAAAATGATGCCGAGGGCAATACCAACGGTGATTGGAACAAAAATACCAACGCGAACATTGGCCAACAATCGAGTGAATGGTATTTTTACAACCCCATGGCTGTGGCGAAAGGCAAGCAGCAATTCCAGATGCTTTGGGGCAAACGTGAGAACGTGGACAACTGGCAACGAATAAACAAGACGGTAGTGAAACAACAAGACAACAGTTTTGCCGATATGTCTGATGAGCGACGCGACTCCATCCTCAACGCACAGGAGGCATTGGATTCTGTGAGGAAAGTCAGCGATGAAGCCGTGAACGACCCACATAAACGTGAATATTATCTTGCACAGATACCTTTCACCCAAGAGCAGGTCAAGGCAAGCGACAATATCATTGCTGATGGACTTTACAATAGCGGAGTGATATTCAAGGACAAGCTCGACAATCTCAAGTTCAGCGAGAAGGCGTTGACACGACTCATAAGTCAATACCCAGGCTATGAGCACAAGGATGATGCCTTCTACCATCTCTTCCTTTTATATTCGAGAAAAGGACAAAAGGCAAAGGCAGAGTCGTTTGTTGACAGCCTTAAAGCAGAATATCCCAAGAGCGAGTGGACTGCCTTGCTTTCCGACCCCAACTATGTCGTAAACGCCCGTTATGGCGTTCACATCGAGGATTCGCTCTATGCGGCTACTTATGATGCCTTCAAGGCTGACAACCACGTGGTGGTTGATGCCAATGTCAGCCTTTCGGAGTCTCGTTTTCCGCAAGGCGCCAATAGGGATAAGTTCATGTTTGTCGGCTCCCTAAGCAAGTTGAATGAGGGTGACGATGAGGCTTGTATGAAGGGTCTCAACGACCTTGTGGAGAAGTTCCCCGAGAGCGATGTTTCTAAGATTGCCGGTATGATAATCAATGGCGTGAAGAATGGCAGACGATTGCGTGGGGCAAAGTTTGACATCGGCAATGTATGGGCCATGCGCAGTGAGACGTTGAGCGAGAGCGAGCAATTGAAGGCGAAACCGCTAAGCACCGACCGCAACACACAGTTCGTGTTCATGTTGGTCTATCAGCCAGATTCTGTAAATGAGAATAAGTTGCTGTATCAAGTGGCTAAATACAACTTCACGAGTTACCTCGTGCGTGATTTCGACATCACCATCGACAACGACGACATCCTTCACCGCATGCGCGTGTCAGGCTTCCGCAATTATGACGAGGCGTTGCAATATTCGCGTAGCTTGCTGTCGCAACCGCAAGTGCTGAGGCTCATGGGCAAGGCGCGTCCATTCATCATCAGCGTGGAGAACCTGCCTTTGCTTGGCGTGGCGTATAGTTATGACGATTACAAGAAGTTTTATGATGTCCACTTCGCGCCAATAAAGCCTTCTACACTTCAACTTCTCACTGAGCCCGAAGATGTTGTTACCGAGCCTGGGCAAGACGATGGCTCAAATGCGCAGTCTGCCAATCCGCAAACCGATAGCAATCAGCCGGTGATAGATGTTCCGACCCAGCCAGAAACAAAGTCCACTACACCAGCTGAGCCGCAAACGAAGCAGGAAAAGAATGAGCCGCAAACAAAGCAGGAGAAAAAAGAGCCGCGGCAGGAGAAGAAGAAAGAAACATTTGACATCGAGAGCGAGGACTACGAGCTCGACGGATTCTGATGAGATAAAATATTAGTGGGATTGTTATTAATAAGTTAATTGCATGAACAACGGAAAGATACTTTGGGCTGATGATGAGATAGACCTCCTTAAAGGTCACATAATCTTTTTGAAGAATAAGGGTTATGACGTGACACCGGTGTCTAATGGCACTGATGCCTTGGAAGAATGTGGCAAACAATCGTTTGACCTTATCATGCTCGACGAGATGATGCCTGGTCTTACAGGTCTTGAGACATTGCAGAAAATTAAGGAGATTCAGCCACAGACACCTGTGATTATGGTCACGAAGAGCGAGGAGGAGGACCTTATGGATCAAGCCATTGGCTCAAAGATAGCCGATTATCTCATAAAGCCTGTCAATCCTCATCAGATTTTGCTGTCGCTGAAGAAGAACATCCACAGGAAGGAGATAGAGAGCGAGGTCACGCAGATGACATATCGCACCGACTACCAAAAGATAGCCATGATGATAGACAGCTGCGATGACTTGACCGACTGGATGAATGTTTACCGCAAGCTCACCAGATGGGAAGTTGACCTTAGCTCTGGCGACAATGGCATGGCGGAGATGCTTGCCATGCAAAAGGAAGAGGCCGACTTGGGATTCGCCAAATACGTCAAGTCTCACTACATGGAATGGATGGATGCCATCTCAGCGAGGCTTAGGGGAAAGCCCACAAGTGTGTCTTGTCCGTTTATGAGCCAGGACGTTTTCAAGGGCAAGGTGTTCCCATTGATAGACAAGGGCGAGAAGGTGTTTATGATTGTCATAGACAACTTCCGCTGGGATCAATGGATTATGCTGGCAAGGGAAATCGGCGGTTACTTTAATATGCAGGAGGATATGTACATGAGCATCCTGCCCACTGCGACACAGTATGCGCGCAACGCCATCTTCTCAGGCTTGATGCCCAACAAGATAGCCGAAATGTTTCCGGAATTGTGGGTAGACGAGGACGAGGAAGAAGGGAAAAACCTTAATGAGGAACCATTGATACGCACACAGATTGAGCGGTTTCGTAGGCACGACAAGTTCAGCTATAATAAGATTAACGACTCTGATGCCGCCACCAAATTGTTGCAGCAATTCAACACCTTGAAGGCAAACGACCTCAATGTGGTGGTTATCAATTTCATAGACATGCTTTCCCACGCTCGCACAGAGTCGAAAATGGTGCGCGAGTTGGCCAATGACGAGAGCGCTTATCGCTCAATCACGCTTTCATGGCTTCGCCACTCGGTCATCGCCGACTTGTTTAGGATGCTTGCCGACACCGACTACACCATAGTGCTGACAACAGACCATGGCTCCATAAGATGTTCGAAACCGTTGAAGATAATTGGTGACAGGAACACAAACACGAACCTAAGATACAAGCTCGGCAGGAACCTCGCTTACAACTCAAAGGAAGTGTTCGCAATCAAGGAGCCGCATAAGGCTTTCTTGCCGTCGCCCAACATAAGCACGTCCTATGTCTTCGCTTGTGGCAACAACTTCTTCGCCTACCCCAACAATTACAACTATTACGTGTCATACTATAAAGACACGTTCCAGCATGGCGGCATCTCCATGGAGGAGATGCTTGTGCCGCTGATAACGATGAGGGCAAAATGATTTCCTGAAATAGAGGCTTGGCTATTACTTACGCAATTGCTCAGAGTAATAGTTTATAGCCTCTTTTGTTATTTTCACGGCCTCGTCCATGCCACAATCGAGCTTGCCGCCGCTCGCGTTAAGATGTCCACCTCCATTGAAAAAGCGTTTTGCCATTTCTTCCACTGAGAAGTCATCCACAGAACGGAGGCTGACCCAGATGCGGTTGTCGATTCGGTCATCCTCGCGGAGGGATATGCTACATTTCATACCCTTGATTTGCAACGGTATGTTGACAAGGCCCTCGCTGTCACCACGCACGTAGTGGAAGTCCTTCATGTCCTTGCGTGTCATGGTGTAATAGCTTGCGTGGAGGTCGTCCAAGACGTTGAGTTTCTGTGACATCAAGAACCCACGCAGGCGTATAGCCCATGATGAATAGTTGTTGTATACGTTGCGGTATATCTTGTCCTTGTCTATATCCTTGGTGAGCAACTGGCAAATGATAAAGAAAATCTCCGGGCGGGTGGAATTGAAGGTAAAGCCTCCGGTGTCTGTCATCATGCCACAATAGCAAGGAATGGCAAACTTCTGCGACAGCTCATCGAAGCCGCCCATCTGCCATACCAAGCGGAATAGTAGCTCGCATGTGGAGCTCGCCTCGGGGAATGACACCTTCAATGAACAGTTGATGTCGCTGCCCAAGTGGTGGTCAATCATGATTGTGTCAGCAGTTGAGCCCATCAACACCTCACTCATGTCGTCTACTCTCGAATACATATTGAAATCGAGGCAGACAATGAGGCTTGCTTGTTTGAACAACTGCCTGACTTCATCGGGATGCTTGTCGAAGCGAACGATTTTCTCTCTTCCGGGGAGCCAGTTGAGAAAATCGGGGAAGGCATTGGGAACCACAATGTTAGACTCCTTGCCAAAATGCTCGGAGAGATATGCGCTCATCGCCAGACATGCTCCTATGGCATCTCCATCGGGACGAGTGTGGCATACAAGGACAATGTTGTTGGCGTCGGTTATCTTTTTTCGCAGAAGTGTTATGTCATCAACTGACAGCAGATCCAAATTCATAATGATGTATTAAAGGTGTTATTCCAATAGGTGTTTACATATGGGTTGTTTACACAAAGACTTCATCCATAAGCACGTCGTTTTCGTCTGTCGGGATGAAATCCAAAATCTGGAACGGAAAGCAGAGTCCTAACTTATATACTGTCGGCATTTTAGCCAACAGTCGGTCATAGTAGCCCTTTCCCCTTCCGAGTCGCTCTCCATCCAACGTGAAAGCCATGCCCGGGATGATGGCGAGGTCTATGGAGTTGTAATCGGTGAAAGGCTCGCCGATGGGTTCCATGATGTTGTACATATTCGACATATGCATGCTCAGTTTGCCCTTATACGTTACAAGTTCCAAATCCTTTTCGTTTTTCATACGAGGCAGGAGCACGCGTCGCCCCTGCTTGTGGAGCGACGCTATTAGTCCGTGAGTGTTTACCTCGTCAGGCATGCTGTTGTAGAGGAAGACCGTGCGTGCCGTATGATAAAGGTTATGTTTCTCAAGTCTGAGAGTGACATCTGTCGACTGTATGATAAGCTCGTCAACGCTGAACTTCTTTTTTCGCTCTTTTATAAGTTGTCGCAGTGTATGCTTGTCCATGCCGTCTTTCATTTTTTTCTATCTTTTCCCAGTTTTCTTCACTGGCTTCTTCACAGGTTTCTTGGGGAATGCCTCATTACGGGCAAACACTCTCATAGCCGTTCTTATCACCGGGTCGTCATTGTTGAGATATTCATCGAGAGCTTGCTCGTCGAGCATGTTGTATATTATTCGACCATTGATATATTGTTCGAGTAAACTGTGGCTCTTCTTGATGAGCAGGTTGCGGCGTTGCAATCCATTCTTGTCAGCATAGTTGACAAACTGCCCTACGGTGTTTTGCTTTTTGAGGTAGTTGGCGAGTTGCAACATCTGCTTGAAGTCTTTCATCTTTTGGCGGTTGTTGTCGGTGTAGGTGAAGGCGAACTGCAAGATGAGTCCGCTCATTGCCGCCTCCTTATAATAAGATGTCATGCCAGTGGTGTCCTCGGGAACGAAGATGTCTGGAGTTATGCCACCGCCACCGTAAACCACTCTGCCAATCCGCGTGTGATAAGCCGGTCCTGTGTGCTTGATGCTGTCGCGTGAGAAATACTCACCATGCTGATAACGCTCCACCAGGTCTTGAGCGTAGTCTTGGTCATCGCCGTCAACATAAGGCTTTTGTATGCAACGACCTGAAGGCGTATAATAACGCGCTATGGTCAAGCGTATGAGCGAGCCATCGGAGAATGGTATTTGTTGCTGCACGAGGCCCTTGCCAAACGAGCGTCGCCCTATCACGGTGGCGCGGTCGTTGTCTTGCATTGCTCCGGTAAATATCTCTGATGCCGATGCCGAGCCTTCGTTGATGAGCACCACGAGAGGAATGTTCTGGTAAGCGCCGTGCCCGTCGGAGGTATAATCCTGCCTTGGCGACTTGCGTCCCTGAGTGTAGACAATGAGGCGTTTGGCAGGCAAGAACTCGTTTGCCATCTGCACCGCGCTCTGCAAGTAGCCGCCAGGATTGTCGCGCAAGTCGATTACGAGGTTTTTGAACCCTTGTTGCTGAAGGTTTGCCAGGGCGACGAGCAGTTCTGGATAAGTTTTCTCACCAAAGTTTTTCACCTTGATGTATCCCGTGTTGTCGTCAAGCATATAGGTTGCCGTGATGGTCTTGGTAGGAATCTCCGCACGTGTTACCGTGAAGCTCACGATGCCCTTCTTTCCATAGCGCTGTACGCCGATCTTGACTTTTGAGCCTGACGGTCCTTTCAGGCGTCGCATGGCCTCCTCGTTGGTCACTTGCTTGCCCACGAATCTCTTTCCGTCAACATAAACAATCTTGTCTCCGGCAATGATGCCAGCCTTTTCGGCAGGCCCGTTCTTTATCACGTTTTGCACGCGAATGGTGTCTTGCCTGATGACGAACTCTATGCCGACACCCGAGAAACTTCCGTTGAGATCATCGGCCGCGGCCTGTGCGTCCTTGGCAGAGATGTATACCGAGTGAGGGTCAAGTTCGGAGAGTATTGTAGGAATGGCCTTGTCAACAAGCGAGTCGATGTTGACTTTGTCCACGTATTGGTCGTCAATGATTCTAAGCAAGTTGTTGAGCCTGCTTGAGCCATTGTTGACAATAGTCAGTCTATTGCCTGAAAAGTGATTGGCGTAAAACGATCCAATCATGATGCCCAATACCACGCATAGTGCCATGAGCAGGGGCATAAAACGGTATTTATTCTCTTTCTTCATTTTCATTCCCATGGAGTAAGTCTCCTATATATTCAGTCTCCACGCCAGCCCTCTTGAGCAGCTTTATTCCATCGTCGAGCCTGTATTTCTCACCATATACCACACGCCGTATGCCGGCTTGGATGATAAGTTTAGAACATTCTATGCAAGGAGATGCCGTGACGTAGAGTGTCGCGTCTTCACCACTGTTGGTGCTGCGGGCGAGTTTGGTAATGGCGTTTGCCTCGGCGTGGAGCACGTATGGCTTTGTGACATTGTTTTCGTCCTCACACACATTTTCAAAACCACTTGGTGTGCCGTTGTAGCCATCGCTGATGATGGTCTTGTCCTTCACCACGAGAGCGCCCACCTTGCGGCGTTTGCAGTAAGAATTTTCAGCCCAAATGTGCGCCATTCGCAAATAGCGACAATCCAGTTGATGCTTCTTCTCCTCTTCTTCCATCTTACTATATATATAATGTGTAGTTTTATATATGTGTCATTTCTTTATTCCGTTGCGCTCAAGCAAGGCGTCTATTGTGGGCTCTTGTCCACGGAAACGTTTATAGAGTGTCATGGGGTGCTCGGTTCCGCCACGCGAGAGTATGCAGTCGCGGAAGCGTTGCGCCGTTTGCTGATTGAAGATGCCCTCTTTCTTGAACACCGAGAAAGCGTCCGCATCGAGCACCTCAGCCCACTTGTAACTGTAATACCCCGCCGCGTATCCGCCAGCCATGATATGCGAGAACTGCACTGTCATGCACGTATCGGGCAGTTGCTCGGTTATCATGGCATCTTTCCAAGCGTGCTTCTCAAAAGGTATGATGTCGTCGGTGAATGGATGAGCCATGGTGTAGTATGCCATGTCGAGCAGTCCGAAGCTCACCTGCCTCAGGCAGGCGTAAGCCACGTTGAAGTTGCGGCTTTTCGTTATGCGCTCTATCAGCTCGTCGGGAATAGGCTCGCCTGTCTTGTAATGGAAGGCGAAGGTGTGCAGGAACTCTGGCTCGACGGCGTAGTTTTCCATGAATTGTGATGGCATCTCCACGAAGTCCCACCACACGTTAGTGCCCGACAAGCTCTCAAAGCGCGTGTTTGCGAACATGCCATGCAGTGAGTGCCCGAACTCGTGCAGGAACGTCTCCACCTCGCCAAGCGTGAGCAATGCCGGCTTCGATTCGGTCGGCTTGGTGAAATTGGTCACCACGCTGACGTGTGGCCTTACGTTTTTGCCTTCCCTTGTGATCCATTGACCTTGGAATTCCGTCATCCATGCTCCGCCTTGCTTGCCTTCGCGCGGGTAGAAGTCGGCGTAGAACACGGCGAGATAGCTGCCGTCCTTGTCGAACACCTCGTAGGCTTTCACGTCAGGATTGTATACTGGTATGTCCTTGTTTTCCTTGAACGTTATGCCATAGAGCCGGTTGGCGAGTCCGAAAACGCCTTTTATCACGTTGTCGAGCTGGAAGTAAGGCCTCAACATCTCAGCGTCGAGGTTGTATCTTTCCATTTGCAACTTGTGTGAATAGAAAGAAAAGTCCCACGGCTCCAGTTTGAAGTCGTTGCCTTCTATCTTGTGGGCTTCCTTTTCTATGTCCTTCACTTCCTCTATAGCCGTTGGCTTGTAAGCGTCTATGAGATCGTATAAGAGCTTGTACACAGTCCTCGTGTTGCTCGCCATTCGGTGTTTGAGCACGTAGTCGGCAAACGTGTCGAAGCCGAGCAACTGCGCTATTTCACGACGTAGGTTCACTATCTTCTTGCATATCTCCAAATTGTTGGCGTCGTTGTCGTGCGTACACTCCGTATTGCGTGCCATGTAGAGCTTTTTCCTAAGGTCGCGTTGGGTGGAGTAAGTCATGAATGGCGAGTAGCTTGGGTAGTCGAGCGTGAAGACCCAACCGTCAAGGTTCTTCTCTTTAGCGTTTTGGGCAGCCATGTCCACCGCGGTGTCTGGCAGTCCGTCGAGCTGTGCCTTGTCGGTAATGTGCAGCGTGTAAGCCTTGTTCTCCTTGAGCAAGTTCTGAGAGAATTGCAACGAGAGCATTGACGCTTCCTCGGTCAGCTTTCTCAGCTTGTCTTTTCCGCTTTCGTCGAGCAGCGCGCCACTGCGCACGAAGGAGTCGTATTCCTTTTCGAGCAACGTGCTCTCCTCGGGCGTCAGGTCACGATGGTTCTCGTAAACGCTCTTCACGCGAGCGAAAAGCTTAGGGTTGAGAGTGACGTCGTTGGCGTGCTTTGTCAATATCGGGCTCAACTTCTGCGCCAAGGCTTCCATCTTTGGGTTCGTCTCAGCGCTCATCAAGCAAGAGAACGTGTTGGAGACACGATCCAGCAAGTCGTAATAGTGCTCTCCCTTCGTCTTGTCTGTCCAAGCTATTGTGTTGTCGAATGTTGGCGGCTCTGGGTTGTCCACGATTTTCGCAATTGCCTCATCGTCGCGACGTATTCCTTCGATAAACGCGGGCTCAAAATCCTCAAACCTTATCTTGTCAAACGGCACGGTTTCGTGTGGAGTGCCGTAGGGCTGCATGAATGGATTTTGTCTGTTCGTTGTCGTTTCTTTCTTGATATTTTGCGTGCTTTCGCTATTCATCATTTACCTATCTTTTTTCACTTTACAAAGTTAGCACATATTTTTCAACCCTCCAAATACAATTTATCCTATTTTGTTTGGAGCTTGGTCAAATGTTGCTGTTTCACGGAATAGTGGGCTTTTTCGCACACTTGACATGGTCTTTTTCCTTTGCCGAGTATTGTACGTTTCGGCTTCACGCCGTAATGCCGTCGCGATTCAAGCGT
>DAIOUH010000018.1:0-28070 GCA_036751585.1 Prevotella sp.
TCGGTGCCGACAACTTCATCATTCCGAGCATGGTGGTAATTCTGCTGTTTCTTACCATTTACAGAAAACGAAAGGAGGGCGCGCGATGAATATTACTCAGCAAATAATAATGGTTGTCGCGGGTGTAGTGGCGACAATGCTCACACGTTTCATTCCATTCATCGCCTTCCGTCCCGACAAGCCAACCCCTAAGTATATCACTTACTTGGGCAAGGTGCTGCCGGCATCTGTCTTCGCCTTGTTAGTGGTTTATTGTCTTCGCACTTCCGTTGAGATAGGTGGTAGTGGGGGCATCGCGCATTTGCATTTCTTGTTTTCACCAGATGCCGTGTCGCAATTCATCGCGGTGGCATTCACCATCCTCGTCCATGTATGGAAAAAGAACCTCATGCTATCGATAGCAGCTGGCACTATCTGCTACATGATATTGATTAGGCTGTGAAAATATAAAAATCAAAATCTTAAAAACATGTTGAAACAATTACGCTTGCTGTTTCTGTCGGCTGTGGTGCTTGCGTCAGCGCATACCCAGGCGCAAATCACCCTTGTGGAAAAAGGTAAGCCCAAGGCGCGCATAACGCTCGCGGCAGACAACGACATCAACCGCCGCGCAGCCCAGTTGCTGCAACGCTTCGTGCGCGAGACATCGTGTGCACAACTGCCCATCGTGGCCAATGCCAAGGTGGGGAAGGGCACGGTGATAATAGGTGAGCTTACGACCGAGGCGCGCGACGACGGATTCCTGATAGACAGCCACGACGGTGTGCTGCGCATAAAGACGGCAGGGGGCAAGGGCGCCATCTATGGTGTTTGCACACTGCTGGAGCAATATCTTGGCATGAACTATTGGGCTGCCGATTGCTACACGCTCACGCCGTCGGCCAACGTGCGCATTCCTGCCGTGCACCATGCCGAGACCCCGGCCTTCCGCTACCGCCAGACACAGAGCTACGGATGCGATGACCCCATTTATTATGATTGGTTCCGCTTGTCAGAGCCAAAAGAGGTGTTCGCCGACAACCTGTGGGTGCATACTTTCGACAAGCTCATGCCGGCAGCGATATACGGTAAGCGACACCCGGAATACTACTCGTTCATAAACGGTGAGCGTCGTCCTGGCAACCACAGCCAATGGTGTCTTACCAATCCGGCGATATTCGACATCGTGGCGCACCGCGTAGATTCGATTTTCAAGGCAAACCCAGGCAAGACGATGATGAGTGTGAGCCAAAACGATGGCAACGACACCTACTGCCAGTGTCCAGAGTGCAAGAAGGTGAACGATTATGAAGGCTCTCCATCAGGCAACTTCATTCGTTTCCTCAACAAGTTGGCCAAGCGTTTCCCTGACAAGCAGTTCTCAACATTGGCTTACCTGTTCACCATGCATCCGCCAAAGCACGTTAAGCCGCTGCCAAACGTCAACATCATGTTGTGCGACATTGACTGCAAGCGTGAGGTGCCACTAACTGATAACGCGTCGGGGCAGGACTTCATGAAAGCCATGGAGGGGTGGTCAAGAATCTCCAACAACATCTTCGTGTGGGATTATGGCATAAACTTCGACAACGTGGTGGCACCGTTCCCCAACTTCCACATACTGAAGAAAAACATACAACTGTTCAAGCGTAACCATGCTACCATGCTCTTTGAGCAAGTGAACGGCACGCGTGGCACAGACTTTGCTGAGATGCGCGCTTACATGATAGGCAAGCTGATGTGGAATCCAGAGCTGGATGCCGACTCGCTGATGCAGCGCTTCATGCATAAGTATTATGGAGCAGCCGCCCCATACCTGTATCGCTATCAGCAGATGCTACAAGGGGCGTTGCTCGCCTCAGGTACGCCACTGTGGATATACGATTCGCCAATATCTCACAAGAACGGTATGCTCAACGCCAACTTGCGCAAGGTTTACAACGAACTGTTCGACGACGCCGAGCGTGCAGTGCATGGCGACTCGCTGCTTACGGCCCATGTGCAAATAGCCCGCTTGCCGCTGCGATACAGCGAACTTGAGATTGCACGTACCGAGACAGGTGGTGACAAGCAAGCCATAGCAGAGCAACTTGAGACCTTCCGCTCGCAATGCGCGAGATATAATATACCTACGCTCAATGAGCGCAACAACCGTCCCGCTGACTATTGCGAACTATACAAGAAACGTTTCTTGCCAATGGGTGTCGTGAACAAAGCGGCAGGCGCGAAGGTACTGTGGATAAAAGCCCCTGCGGAACGCTACCGCCCAATCGCCGACAAAGCCCTCACCGATGGTTTGTATGGTGGAACGACATACGTGGAGAGTTGGGTAGGATGGGAAGGCGTGGATGGCGAGTTCGTGCTTGACATGGGTGAGCCGAAAACTTTCAACAGTGTGTCGGCTGACTTTCTTCACCAGCTTGGCGCGTGGGTGTTGCTGCCAAAGAGCGTGAGCTACGCATACAGCACAGACGGCAAAACATTCACGCCCATGGGCAAGCATGAGTTTCCGGAAGACCGCGACGTGTCGGTGAAGTTCGTGGAAGGTAAGGTGGTATCGCCCAAACCCATAACGGCACGCTATGTTAGGATCTACATAGAGTCGCTTGGCCTGTGCCCTTCGTGGCACTATGGCGTGGGCTACCCAGCCTGGGCGTTCGTGGACGAGGTAGTGGTGGAATGACGTTTAGGAATGCTCATACGATACAAGCTCACGTGGCAGTTTGATAGCCTTTAGCCTACGGAACCATTTGCGGGGAGAATTTGCGATGATTTGCTGGGCTTGGCTGTCTATGATATAATAACTTGCCGAGTAGTCGTCCATCATACCGCAGAAAGCCGCTTTTATGCGTGAGCACTTTTCGTTGAGGGCATTGTCGAGGGGATTGGTAAGCCGGTTTACTGTCTCCTCGGCTTTTGCGATGTCTGTTGACGGAGATATGTTGCGATAAATTTTCAACAATTCATCATGATAGTCGTTCATGAGCTTGAACTCTATACCTTCCGGATGGTTAAGAAACAACAGGTAAACCGCACGATGGATGGGCGTGAGCGGTACCTCCTTGTTGCTGTCCGCAATCACGATCCTGTAATCCTTGGTGATTATCAATTTGCTCAAGGAGCCTCGTGCGGCCTCTATACGCAAGTCTTCGAGCACAGGAACGGTGATGGCGCGCAGCAACAAGTCATCGCGCCCCATTACCCGCAGTTCGTTGACAAGCTGGCGAAGTTGCCGTGCCTTGTCAAGTGCGGCACTCTCATTTGTACTCTCATTTGGCATCATGGTGCAAAGTTAGTCATTACATGTTTTTTCCGCTTGGGTTTTCATGTTTTTTTTATTCTGCAAGGCTTGCGGCAATTTTTTGTTTTGTATTGGGCTTGTGTTTCATTAATTTTGCGTAAAAGAAAATAAAATGATGGACAATAGCACTTATACAGGTTTGGATTTTGGGCCAGTGGAAGACACCTCGAAGCAGATTATCAAGGTCGTTGGAGTGGGAGGCGGTGGTTGCAATGCCGTTAAGAACATGGCAGAGGAAGGCATAGCCAATGTCTCTTTTGCCGTTTGCAACACCGATAGTCAGTCGCTGTCCAATTCGCCTATACCCGTGAAGGTGCTCCTCGGCGAGAGTGGCCTTGGAGCTGGCTCCGACCCGGAGCTTGGCAGGCAAGAAGCATTGAAGACCAAGGAGCAGGTAAAGCGACTTTTCGATGACAACACCAAAATGTGTTTCATAACCGCAGGAATGGGAGGAGGCACTGGTACAGGCGCGGCTCCAATCATTGCTTCGGTGGCCCGTGGAATGGGAATCCTCACCATAGGTATAGTGACCATACCGTTCTTCTTTGAGAAGAAAAACAAGATAATCAAAGCATTGAAAGGAGTGGAGGAGATGCGCAAGAACGTGGACTCCCTTCTCATCATCAACAATGAGAGTATATGTGACGTATACTCTGACTCAGAACTCGCTTTGAAACAGGCTTTTAAGGCTGCCGACCAGATTCTGTGCAACGCGGTCAAGAGCATTTCCGAATTGATAACATTGGAAGGCAACATCAACCTTGACTTCCGTGATGTTGAAACCACTATGCGCAATGGCGGAGGCGCTATCATGGCAATAGGTAGGGCTAAAGGCGAGCGCAGGGTGGAGAAGGCTATAGTGAATGCCCTTGAGTCGCCTTTGCTGTATGGCAGCGATGTCACCAAGGCCAAAAACATCCTCTTCAATATATATACCAGTGATGACGCGCCATTGTTTGTGAGTGAGGTGCGAGAGGTAGACTCGTTCATGTATGGACTGAATCCGAATATCAATGTCATTTGGGGAACTTCAGACGACAACACACTGGGGAAGGATGCAAAGGTGATTATCCTTGCCACCGGCCTTGACAACAGGTTCATGCCTGATGGGCCAACTGCCGAAGAAAGACAGGACGATAATTACTATGACAAGATCATCTCCAAGCTTTACAGGGAGCCATTGGAAGGGCTTAGGACGATGTCGACTGCGAAGAAGCCTATGGAAGACAAGAAGGAAGACAAGCCAATGGTGTCGCCAACTACAGGCTCAAGCGATTCCGTCTCGGGTACTAAGGCAGTTGAACCAGATGAGGAAGCACCTGTTACGGTTTCGGTGGACTATACTTCGCAACCAGAAACAAACGTTTCGGGCGAAGACTCTTCGCACATGGAATCCAACGAAACGAAAAGCGACATTTCGCAGTCATCCAATAATAATACCAAAGGCGAAGGAAAATCATCACATAAGACTTTCCTTGAGAGATTGAAGGAAAAACTCGCGAAGAATCTCAATCAGTTGACCATGGAGGAAGATGATTGATGAAAACGCCGAGTGCATATGGCTATTATTAATTAGCTGAATCGATGAGGCTGGTGATGGCTTGGAGGTCATCGGGATTGAACCAGTGCACAGAGGGGTCTTTCTTGAACCATGTCAGCTGCTTGCGCATGTAGCGACGGGTGTTAGACTGTATTTCGCGGACAGCCTCTTCAAGGGTTATGAGTCCGTCGAGATAGTCGAACATCTCCTTGAAACCAACGGTGTTGAGGGCATTTGCGGTGCGCTTGTCGTAAACAGACAGGGCCTCCGTTATAAGACCATCATCGACCATTTTCAAGACACGTGCGTTGATGCGCTTGTACATTTCCTCGCGTGGACGATTGAGGCCAATCTTCACTATGCGAAAAGGACGTTGCTTGACTGTGCCTTTGCGGAAAGAGGTGTAGGTGCGACCTGACTGGTGGCAAATCTCCAAGGCATGGATGACGCGTCGCGGATTGTTTTTGTCCACGATGCTCCAGTATTCAGGGTCAACCCTACGCAATTCCTCCACGAGAGCAGGAAGCCCCTCGCTTTCAAGACGCTGCTTCATCCATAGGCGCGTATCGTCGTTGATGGTAGGAATGTCATCGATGCCCTTGCAAACAGCGTCGATGTACATCATGCTGCCTCCGGTGAGGAGAAGGCTTTGATGGCACGTCCCGTCTTCTTTGCCACAAAAAAGTCGCTCTACGAGGGAGAGACAGTCTTCCTCGTAGAGCGACGCGCTATAATAATCGTCGACGTGATGATTGCCGACGAAATAATGTTTTACTTCTTCCTGTTGCCGTGGAGTGGGGGCGGCTGTGCCTATTGGTATCTCAGCATATATCTGCCGAGAGTCGGCGTTGATTACCGGTGAGCCAAGGTGCTTGGCTATGGTCAATGCCGCTTCGCTCTTGCCAACACCCGTTGGGCCGAGAAGAACAAACAGAGTATTCAAGGTTTATCTGATAATGCCGCGTTTAGACGTTGAGATGAAATCGATGATGTATTGAATCTCAGGTGTCACCTGCAACTCGCTCTGCACCTTCTTCAGTCCATCGGCGATGATGCCCTCGCTGTAGATGAGACGATAGGCATTGTGGATAAGGTCAATCAAGTCGTTGCTGAAGCCGTGACGGCGCAGACCAACGAGGTTTACCCCGCAGTATTTTGTTGGCTCCTTGCCGGCAATGATGTATGGCGGAATGTCCTGGCTGAAACGGCAACCGCCTTGAATCATGACGTATCCGCCAATCTTGCAGAACTGGTGGCAAAGCACGGTGGCGGAGATGATGGCGTTGTCGTCGATAGTCACCTCACCGGCAAACTTCGTGGAGTTGCCAATGATACACTTGCTGCCAACGACACAGTCGTGGGCGATATGCATATTCTCCATGAGGAGGTTGTTGTTACCAACCACGGTCTTCCCCTTTGAAGCCGTGCCGCGCGAGATTGTGACGTTCTCGCGTATGCTGTTGCCATCGCCAATGAAGCACTGGGTGTCCTCACCCTTGAACTTCAAGTCTTGTGGCTTGGTGGAGAGGCTTGCCCCAGGGAAGACCTCATTGTTGTTGCCTATACGCGCGCCGTAGTTGATGGTCACGCTGTTGTGCAGCACGTTGTTATCGCCTATGACAGTGTTCTTGTCGATAAAGCAGAACGGGCCTATAATATTGTTGTCTCCAAGTTTCGCATCCGGGTCTACGAATGCCAATGGGCTTATCTGATTCATGATCTATCTAATTATATGCGATAAATATGTATATTCGTTATTTGTTCTTAACTTTTCACTCTTCACTCTTCGTTCTTCACTCTTCGTTCTTCACGATTTGTGCAGTGAACGTCGCCTCAGACACCACGTGGTCGCCTACAAACATATAGCCTTTCATGGAGCTGATGCCGTGGCGCACGGGACCAAGAAGCTCTACGCGGAAGAGCAGGGTGTCGCCTGGGACGACTTTGTGCCTGAACTTCACGTCGTCTATTTTCAAGAAATAGGTTGACCACTTCTCTGGGTCTTGAAGTTGGCTGAGGACGAGCAGTCCGCCACATTGGGCCATTGCCTCTATTTGCAGTACGCCTGGCATGACGGGCTCTTGTGGGAAATGGCCTTGGAAGAATGGTTCGTTTGACGTTACGTTTTTCACGCCTACGATAGTACTTGCTCCCATGGCTATGATCTTGTCGACAAGCTGCATGGGATAGCGGTGTGGCAAGAGCTGGCGAATGCGGATGTTGTCCATGAGAGGCTCCTCATTGGGGTCGTATATAGGCGCTTGCACCTCATGCTTGCGTATTTCCTTGCGCATGAGACGTGCGAACTTGTTATTTACCGTGTGGCCAGGACGTGTGGCTATGATACGACCCTTGATAGGCTTGCCTATCAGCGCCATGTCGCCGATGATGTCGAGGAGCTTGTGACGCGTGCACTCGTTGTCCCACTGCAATGGACGGTGCTGAATGTAACCAATTTTGGTGGCATCGATATGTGGCACATGAAGAAGGTCTGCGAGCTTGTCGAGCTTGGCTTGCTCCACTTGTTGCTCGTAAATGACGATGGCGTTGTCGAGGTCACCGCCTTTTATGAGGTTTGCTTCAAGCAATGGCACGATGTCGCGGACAAAAACGAATGTTCTCGCTGGTGCTATCTCTGTGGCATACTTGTCGATGCTGTCGAGGGTAGCAAACTGTGAGCTGATAAACTTGGAATTAAATGAGCACATCGCCGTAATGGAGAAGTCCTCGTCAGGAAGAATGGTTATCACCGACTCGTTTTTGTCGTCTCTGACCTCAATTTTCTTGCGAATGATATAATAGTCTTTTGGGGCGTTTTGGTCTATGATGCCCACCTTTTTGATTTGCTCAACATACATGTCTGCAGCACCGTCAAGGATTGGGAACTCAGGACCATTGACCTGTATGAGGCAATTGTCTATTCCGAGGGCGTAGAGCGCGGACATGCCATGCTCAACGGTTGATACCCTTGCTTCACCTTTCTGGAGCACCGTGCCACGATTGGTGGCAACGACATTCTCGGCGATTGCCTCGATGATTGGTTGACCTTCGAGGTCTATTCTCTGAATCTTGTATCCTGTATTCTCTGGCGCGGGGTTAAAAGTAACGGTAAGGCTCAATCCTGTGTGCAGTCCCTTGCCGAAAAGTGAGAAACTTCCGCCCAGCGTTTTTTGTTTTTCAGCGTTCATAAGTATTATTTCTTTGAGTTCTTTAATTCGGCAACCTCTTTTTGCAGTTCGTTGAGTTGCCTGTAAAGGTCCGGCAACTTGTTCATCAAGGCATGGCCGCGAAAGAAAGCTATCTTGCCCATTGGTGGCGTACCGATAAGCATCTGGTTGCTTTTGATAGACGAAGGTGCTCCCGACTGTGCTCCAAGCATCACGCGGTCACCGATGGTGATGTGGCCTGATACGCCTACTTGACCACCGAACATGCACCACTGACCAACTTTGGTCGAGCCTGCCACACCCACTTGAGCCGACATTACGGTGTTCTCGCCAATGTCGGTGTTGTGGGCAATTTGTACAAGGTTGTCGAGTTTCACGCCTTTTCTTACAACGGTCGAGCCCATCGTGGAGCGATCCACGCACGAATTGGCGCCAATCTCAACATCGTCTTCAATGGTCACGATGCCAATTTGTGGAATCTTGTCGTATTGATTGGTTTCAGGGTTGGGAGCGAAGCCGAAACCATCGGCGCCGATGACCGTGCCGGAATGCAGCACTACGTTGTTGCCTATACGACAGCCATGATAAATGCTCACGTGTGGGTAGAAAAGGCAGTTGGCTCCAATCTTGGCACCATCCATGATGGTGACGTTGGGATATATTTGGCAGCCATCTCCAATTTCCACACCGTCAGCGATATATGCGAAAGCCCCGATGTAGCAGTCTTTTCCTATCTTGGCTTTTGGGGAGACGAAGGCGAGAGGGTCGATGCCATTCTTCTTGGGAGCACTTGCGGCATAGAGTTGCAAGAGCTTTGCCACGCAGTCGCGAGCGTTTTTCACCCTAATGAGCGTTGTCTTGACAGGATGTTCAAAGTCGAGGCTGTCGTCAACGAGAACGATGCTCGCCTTTGTATCATAAATATATTGGATATATTTCGGGTTTGCGAGGAAAGAAATGGAGCCAGGCACGCCTTCTTCGATCTTTGCGAAAGTGTGCACTGTGACATTCTCGTCGCCTTCTATTCTTCCCTGAATAAACTGGGCTATCTGTTTGGCAGAAAATTCCATGTTGTGGTTGTTTTGAAATGTTTCTGCAAAAATAATGAATTATTTTCTAACTGTTGGATGGATAGCCTGAATATTTGTTTTTTTTATTACACAAACGGCGTGTAGTTGCACACTTACACGCCGTTTGAGAAAATAAATAGTCATTAAGGCGGCTGCATCAATGGTCAGCCGCGGTATGATGATAATCAAAGTTTTTCAAGTTCTGCTTGCATTTGTTGCTGTAGCTCTTTTGCCTTTTGCTTTGCGGCTTCGGCAAAATTCTCATCGTGACCAGCGTAGATGATGCCCCGACTGGAATTTACGAGCAACCCACAGTCCTTGATGATGCCATATTTACACACTTCTTGCAGACTGCCGCCTTGTGCGCCGACACCAGGAACGAGCAGGAAGCTGTTGGGAGCAACTCGGCGAATGTCGCTGAACATTTTTCCCTGTGTGGCTCCAACCACATACATCATGTTGTCTTCCGTGCCCCATTGCTGCGTTTTACGAATGACTTTCTCGAAAAGAGGCTCACCATCCTTGTCCTCTGTAAGTTGGAAATCGTGACTTCCTTTGTTGCTTGTTAGGGCAAGCACGATGACACATTTGTCCTTGTATTCAAGGAATGGAGTAATGCTGTCTTCTCCCATATAAGGGGCTACAGTAAGGGCATCTACATTGAAGCCCTCAAAGAATGACTTGGCGTACATTGCTGATGTGTTGCCGATGTCACCACGTTTTGCGTCGGCAATGATGAAATGGTTTGGATAAGCCCCATGCAGATAATTTATGGTCTTCTCCAAGGCACTGATTCCATCAAGGCCATAGCACTCATAGAAGGCCAAGTTCGGCTTGTAGGCCACGCAATAAGGAGCAGTGGCATCTATGATAGCCTTGTTGAACTCAAAAATGGCATTCTTGTCTTCTTTCAGAAAGTCTGGTATCTTGTTGATATCAGTGTCGAGGCCGACACAAAGAAAAGACTTCTTGGTGAAAATCTCCTTGACAAGTTGTTGTCTGTTCATGATAAGATGGTGATTTATTTGTTGTTTTCTATATTTGGCTTTCTCACGGTCTCCTCAGCCTTTTGACGGGTTAGCCTAACGAGAAAGTCCTCGCATTGCATGGTTTTCTCGTCTTTGGAATAATCCTCTTTCTTTCGAGTCCAGAATCGTGCCATTTTCTTGTGTTTGTTGTCTTACAGTTCGCTTTCCTTGAGTTTTTCAGCATTCTCAGCCACAGTGAGATGGTCAATCATGTCTTGGATGTTCCCATTCATGAATCCTTGTAGGTCGTGGATGGTATATCCTATGCGATGGTCGGTGACTCTGCCCTGAGGATAGTTGTAGGTGCGGATTTTTGCCGAACGGTCGCCTGTCGATACCAACGACTTGCGCCGGTTCTGGATGTCGCCAACATATTTGGCGTGCTCACGGTCGTATACGAATGTGTATAGACGGCTTAACGCACGTTCCTTGTTTTTCGGCTGATCGCGCGTTTCAGTACATTCAATGAGGATTTCCTCCTCCTCACCAGTCTCTGGGTTTTTCCATGGATAGCGTAGGCGCACGCCGGAACTCACCTTGTTGACGTTCTGGCCACCGGCGCCACTGGAACGGAAGGTATCCCATTTTATCTTGCTCTCGTCGATGTGCACTTCAAACTTATCCGCTTCGGGCAAGACAGCCACTGTCGCGGCGCTCGTGTGCATACGGCCTTGTGTTTCCGTGGCGGGCACTCGCTGAACGCGGTGCACACCCGATTCATATTTCAAAGTGCCATAGACATTGTCACCACTCACGGCGAAGTCAATCTCTTTGTAGCCTCCCACGGCACCCTCGTTGAATGACGTCACGCTGACATTCCAACCTTTGGAGTCGCAATAACGCTTATACATATTGAAGAGATCACCGGCAAATAGTGCGGCTTCGTCGCCACCCGTACCTGCGCGAATCTCCATCTGAACGTTTTTGGCGTCTTCTGGGTCTTTGGGTACGAGCAACAACTTGATTTCCTCTTCCAGCTTTGGTTGTAGTGCTTCGTTTTCCTGCAGTTCTTCCCTTGCCATGGCTTTCATGTCAGGGTCGCTTTCATTGACGATTATGTCTTTCGACTCCTTTATGCCATTGAGACAAGCAATGTATCGCTTACGGGCATTCATGATGTCGCCCAGCTCCTTGTATTCTTTTGTTAACTTGACATATCGGCTTTGGTCGGCTATTACCTCAGGGTCAGTTATCAATGTAGAGACCTCCTCGTAGCGAGCCTCCAGGCCGTCAAGTTTTTGCAATATCGTGTTTTTTTCAGCCATTAGTGTTTTTTCCTTATTCCATCAATAGTTGAACTCACCGTATTCCGACTTTATGGTCAATGACCGCTTGCCTTCCTCGATATGACCGATTACCTGTGCGTCGATATTGAAGTGTTGGCTGATGGCGATTACCTTGTCGGCAACCTCTGGACGGACATAAATCTCCATGCGGTGACCCATGTTGAACACTTGGTACATTTCTTTCCAGTCTGTTCCAGAGCAGTCGTGGATAATCTTGAACAAAGGTGGGATAGGGAACATGTTGTCTTTCACCACACGGCAATTGTCGTTTACGAAATGAAGAACTTTCGTTTGAGCTCCGCCAGTGCAATGCACCATTCCGTGTATCTCGGGGCGCATTTCGTCAATGAGTCTCCTAATCACAGGCGCATAGGTTCGTGTCGGTGAGAGCACGAGTTGTCCAGCGTCCACGTCGAGGCCTTCAATCTTGTCTGTGAGATGATATTTCCCGCTGTACACGAGTTCGTCTGGCACTGCGTGGTCATAACTCTCTGGGAATTTCTCGGCAAGATATTTCGCGAAGACATCATGACGTGCGCTTGTCAATCCGTTGCTGCCCATTCCACCGTTATAGCGGTCTTCGTAGGTAGCTCGTCCAGTAGAGCTCAAACCTACTATGACGTCACCTGGCTGGATGTTGGCGTTGTTTATCACGTCGCTGCGTTTCATGCGGCAAGTCACGGTTGAGTCTACGATTATGGTTCTCACGAGGTCGCCAACGTCGGCAGTCTCGCCACCTGTTGGCCAGATGCCAATTCCCATCTCGCGCAATTGGGCGAGAAATTCGTCAGTTCCATTAATCACGGCGGAAATCACTTCGCCAGGCACAAGCATCTTGTTTCTGCCAATTGTGGACGATACGAGGATATTGTCCACGGCACCCACGCAAAGCAGGTCATCGGTATTCATCACCACGGCGTCTTGAGCGATACCTTTCCACACGCTCAAGTCGCCAGTCTCTTTCCAGTACATATATGCCAATGACGACTTGGTACCGGCTCCATCGGCATGCATAATGTTGCAATATTCAGGGTCTCCGCCGAGCGTGTCGGGGATAATCTTGCAGAAAGCCTGAGGAAAAATGCCCTTGTCGATGTTCTTGATGGCGTTGTGAACATCTTCCTTTGCGGCAGAAACACCGCGCATCATGTATCTATTGTTCATATCTTTTGTTATTTATTCCAAAATTCCCAACTTGCGAAAGCTTGCAGTAGTAGCATTTCCAATCCGTTTTTCACTATAGCCCCTTTTTCCTTTCCCTTGCTTAGGAAAAGTGTCTCGTCGGGATTATAGATGAGATCATAGAGTAGGGTGTGGCTGTCCATGGCATCATACGGCAGGTTCGGGCACTCGTCGCTATGGGGGAACATTCCACAAGGAGTGCAGTTGACAATGACATTATATTCCTTTATAATCTCAGGTGTCAAGTCCTCATATTTTATGGCTCCGCATTTACCTGTACGGCTTACCTTTAATGTATCCAATTTAAGGGATTTCAATCCGAACTCAATGGCCTTAGAAGCTCCTCCTGTCCCTAAGATCAACGCCTTCTTGTGAAAAGGCTCAAGCAAAGGCTCTATGCTACGCGTGAAGCCAATGACATCGCTGTTGTAGCCTTTCAAAATGGTTTTCTTGCCTTTGTGCTCTATCTTGATTACATTGACCGCGCCAATCTCTCTTGCCTCCGGACTGAGGCTGTCGAGGTAGCTTATCACTTTCTCCTTGTATGGGATGGTGACGTTTAGACCACGAAGTTCTGGGTTTGTGTCGAGGACTTCAGTCAATTGTTCAATGGAAGGAATCTCGTAGTTCTCGTAAACGGCATCTATCTTTTCATTCTGGAATTTCTCATTGAAATAGCTTATTGAGAATGAGTGTACCAGTGGATAACCTATCAGTCCGTATTTGTCCATATGATGAAGTGTGTTTGTCGTGTAGATTGTACTTATTTCTCGGCAAAATAGATTGTGCAAATGCCAAAAGTCAGTCTTTTGAAACTTACTTTGCTGAATCCAGCCTTCTTTAGAATATCCATCATTCGCTCTCCTTGCGGAAAAGCCTCAATGGTGGCGGTGAGGTAACTGTAGGCACTTTGGTCTTTACTTATCAGCCTACCATAAATAGGCAGGATTGAATGGGAATAGACATGAAACAGTTGTCTCATAGGGAACGAGACAGGAGTGGTAAGCTCGGCGATGCTCAAGTGTCCGCCTTTTTTCAAGACCCTGCACATTTCCCTTAATCCTCTGTCGAGGTCTTGGAAATTGCGAATGCCAAAGGCTGCCGTCACAGCGTCGAAAGTGTTGTCCTCGAAAGACAATGCCATGCAGTCTTCTTTCTTGAACGACACCACATCCTTTAATCCTGCCTTCTCCACTTTCTGCCTTCCTATTTCCATCATGCCTTCGGAAATGTCGGCTCCTATGAGCTTTTCTGGCCTAAGGGTATGTGCCGCGAGAATGGCGAAGTCGCCAGTGCCTGTGGCTATGTCGAGGATGGATTTCGGATGGAATGGCGCGAGAAGTTTTATGGCCTTCTTGCGCCAGCCCTTGTCGATGTCCCACGACAAGCGATGGTTTAGGGCATCATAAGTGGGAGCGATGTTGTCAAACATCGCTTCCACTAATTTACCTTTCTCCCCTTGTTTGTCGTAGGGTTTTATCTTCTCCTGATCGTACATTTATTTTCTTGTGGCAAGCCAAGCTTTCACGTTCTTCTCAATTCTTGCCGCGATGTCGCCCTCCTCGGCAGCCTTGTCGAACTTCTCACCAGTGATATGCTCGTAGAGCTCGATGTATCTGTCTGATACGCTCTCAGCGTATTCATCGGTGATCTCTGGCATCTTTTGTCCAGGCTGGTTCATGAAATTGTGCTCAATGAGCCATTGACGCACGAATTCCTTTGAAAGTTGCTTCTGAGGCTCGCCCTTGGCGAAGCGCTCCTCGTAGCCATCTGCATAGAAATATCGACTTGAGTCAGGAGTGTGAATCTCATCGATGAGGTAGAGCTTGCCGTCGCGCTTGCCAAACTCATACTTCGTGTCAACAAGGATAAGTCCGTGCTTGGCGGCAATCTCTTGCCCGCGCGCGAAGAGCTTTCTTGTCCAGTCCTCTATGACTGCATAGTCCTCTGCTGATACGATACCTTGCTTGATGATCTCTTCCTTGGAGATGTTCATGTCGTGTCCCTCGTCTGCCTTTGTCGTCGGAGTGATGATAGGCTCTGGGAAACGCTCGTTCTCATGCATGCCATCAGGCAACTTTACGCCGCACAGCTCACGGCAACCGTTTTTGTACTCGCGCCATGCTGAGCCCGTGAGAATGCCACGGATAATCATCTCCACGCGGAATCCCTCGCATTTCAGGCCAACGGTGACCATTGGGTCTGGCGTGGCGAGCTTCCAGTTGGGGCAAATGTCAGAGGTGAGGTCAAGAAACTTAGAGGCTATCTGGTTGAGCACCTGGCCTTTGAATGGAATGCCCTTGGGCAACACAACGTCGAATGCCGAGATGCGGTCGGTAGCCACCATTACGATGAGGTCGTCGTTGATGTCGTAAACATCACGCACTTTACCGTGGTAAACACTCTTCTGTCCATCGAAATGGAAATCAGTCCTTGTCAATGCTTTCATTTTGAGTATTATTTGATTTTAGCGAAGCTATTTTCTTGTCGTATGCATCGTATGCATTCACTATTCTTGTCACGAGTTTGTGTCTCACGATGTCTTTTTGGTTGAGGTTGACTATGGATATGCCCTCTACGCCGTTCAGTATTTGCAGAGCTTCTTTCAAGCCGCTCTTTTGCTGTCTTGGCAGGTCTATCTGCGTCATGTCGCCCGTGATAATCATCTTTGTGTTCCATCCCATTCTGGTAAGGAACATCCTTATCTGCGCAGGTGTCGTGTTTTGTGCCTCGTCGAGAATTACTACGGCATCAGAGAGCGTGCGACCACGCATAAACGCCAATGGGGCAATCTGTATCACGTGCTTCTCCATCATGTCTTGAAGCTTGACAGTGGGTATCATGTCTTCAAGCGCGTCATATAGAGGCTGGAGATACGGGTCTATCTTGTCCTTCATGTCGCCAGGCAGAAATCCGAGCTTTTCTCCAGCTTCCACAGCCGGACGGCTGAGTATTATCTTCTTGATGTCCTTGTCTTTAAGGGCTCTCACGGCGAGTGCTATGCTGAGATAAGTCTTTCCCGTTCCAGCTGGACCCACGGCGAATATCATGTCGTTCTTCTCAAACGCGTCAATCAGGGCTTGCTGGTTTTCCGAACGGCTCTTGATGGGCCTTCCTGAGATGCTGTATACCAACACGTCCTTTGTGGCGTCAGCCTTTGTCTTCTGTCCTTTGGCTATGTCGAGGATGTCTTCCTCGGTGATGGTGTTGTATTTGAGGACGTGTTTCCGCATGGTTTCTATGTCCTCTTCCACCTTTGCCATGTCTTCCTCGTCACCGAGCACTCGCAATACGTTGCCTCTTGCCACGATGCGAGTCTTGGGGTATAGCGACTTTATCATTTGCAGATGGCCGTTGTTGACCCCATAGAATGTCACTGGGTCGATGTCTTCAAGTACGATGTGTTTTTCTATCAATGTGATATTGTTGTGCTTTACTTGATTAATCAATCAATTGTGTATGATTATGGTGCAAAATTACTGTTTTTCCGTGATATATCATCATTTTTTCTCTCAACTAATTAAAAAAAGTACGGGCCTTGTCGGAAAGTGACAAGGCCCGTGGCTTATCTTAGTGCAATAGATGCTTATCTCAGTCCCTTACCGTGGCAGTTCTTGAACTTTTTGCCGCTACCGCATGGACAAGGATCGTTTGGCCGTGGCATCTTCTCGCGGATGATGGGCTCATGCCTTTGTGGCTGTGCGGCTCCCTCGCGAGTGTCTTGCATGGCAGCGCGGCGCTGTGCCTCTTCTTGAGCGTCAAGGTCTACCTTTTGCTCATTATACCTTTGCTGGTGCTCAACGGCTTTGGCCTCTTGCACGGGGGCTTGCTGCATTGGAATCTGTCCGCGGGTGAGGAACGACGCAATGCGGTTGTTCATGTCGTCAATCATCGAATCCCACAGTTTGGCGCTCTCCAACTTGAACACGAGGAGAGGGTCCTTCTGCTCGTAAGAAGCGTTCTGTACCGAGTGGCGCAGTTCGTCAAGCTGACGGAGGTTCTCCTTCCAGTCGTCATCTATGATGTGGAGCACTACGAACTTCTCAAATTCCTTGACGATGTTCTTTGCCTCAGTCTCATAGGCTTCCTTGAGGTTGACGCGGAGCTGTACGACATGGCGGCCATCTGTGATAGGTATGAGTATGAACTGGTACATATCGCCTTGGTTCTCATACACGTCCTTTATTACAGGGTATGCGTCAGACTGTATGCGGTCTGTCTTGCGCTTGAATGCCGCCATGGCATCCTGGAATGCGCGCTCCTCAAGGTCTCCACGATCCGTGTTCTCGAATTCCTCCTCGGTGAAAGGCACTTCCATTGCGAGTATTTGCAAGAACTGCTCCTTGCATCCGGCATAGTCGTTTCTCTCTATGATGCTGACCACGCGATCCCAAATGACGTTGGTGATGTCCATGCCAATGCGCTCACCCATGAGGGCGTGGCGACGCTTCTCGTAGATTACCGTGCGCTGCTTGTTCATCACGTCATCATATTCGAGAAGATTCTTACGTATGCCGAAGTTGTTCTCCTCGACTTTCTTTTGGGCGCGCTCGATGCTCTTTGAAATCATCGGGCTCTCGATGCGCTCGCCATCCTCGAAGCCGAGACGGTCCATGACCCTCGCGATTCGCTCAGAACCAAACTTACGCATGAGCTCGTCTTCGAGTGAAACGTAGAACACTGATGATCCTGGGTCACCTTGACGTCCTGCACGACCACGGAGCTGGCGGTCCACGCGGCGGCTCTCGTGACGTGTCGTGCCGATGATGGCGAGACCACCGGCCTTCTTCACCTCAGGGGTGAGCTTGATGTCGGTACCACGACCTGCCATGTTGGTGGCGATGGTCACGGCTCCGAGTAGTCTCTCCTCATTGTGTATGAGGCTCTCCGCGCTCTTGCCGATGAGCTCTGGGTCCGACTTCTTCTTATGCTCATTGGCGTCGTTGATAAGCGACTGCTGATAGCGAATGGCCGACGGCTTGTCGGTGAAAGCCTTACCGTCGGAGACGATATACACTTGTCCCATGGTGCTCTTTCCGGCTTCGGCCACGATCATGGCCTCTTTTTGGTGCAGCTTGGCGTTGAGCACGTGGTGAGGTATCTTGCGCATGGTCAGCATCCTTGAGAGCAGCTCGGAGATTTCCACCGATGTCGTGCCCACGAGGCAAGGGCGACCGCTCACTCGCATCTCCTCAACTTCCTCAATCACGGCAGCGTATTTCTCTCTTTGGGTCTTGTAGACGCGATCCTCAAGGTCCTTACGTGCTATTGGGCGGTTGGTAGGAATCTCAACCACGTCGAGCTTGTATATGTCCCAGAACTCTCCGGCCTCTGTCGATGCCGTACCAGTCATACCGGCGAGCTTGTGATACATGCGGAAGTAGTTTTGCAACGTGATGGTAGCGAAGGTCTGAGTGGCGGCTTCCACCTTCACGTGTTCCTTTGCCTCGATAGCCTGGTGCAGTCCGTCACTCCAGCGGCGGCCTTCCATTATACGTCCGGTTTGCTCATCCACGATCTTGACCTCACCGTCCATGACCACGTATTCGTCGTCCTTGTTGAACATGGTGTAAGCCTTGAGCAGTTGCTGCAATGTGTGTACGCGCTCGCTCTGTACTGCGAAGTGCTGGAGCAGGCTGTCTTTCTTGTCGAGGCGCTCTTGGTCGCTGAGTCCCTTCTCGTTTTCCAGTGCTGAAAGCTCGGAAGCGATGTCTGGCAATACGAAGAGATCCTTGTCGTGCACTTGGTTTGCGAGCCAATCCACACCCTTGTCGGTGAGGTCAGCTGAATTCATCTTCTCGTCCACGACGAAATACAATGGCTTGACAGCTTCCGGCATGCGGCGGTTGTTGTTCTCCATGTATATCTCCTCGGTCTTCTGCATTCCGCTCTTGATGCCTTCCTCGGAAAGGTACTTGATGAGTGCCTTGTTCTTTGGCAGTGCCTTGAATGAGCGGTACAGGCTGAGAAATCCCTCGTCGAGCAATTGCTGAGCCTTGTTCTTGTCGGTCTCTTGACGACCGGCGCTTATCTTTTGGCGTGCGTCGGCAAGCAGCTCGGTAGCTTGTTTGCGTTGCACTTCGTACAGTCTTTCCACGAGCGGCTGGTACTCCTCAAACATTTGGTTCTCGCCCTTTGGCACTGGACCGGATATAATAAGAGGTGTACGCGCGTCATCAATGAGCACAGAGTCGACCTCATCCACGATGGCGAAGTTGTGGCGACGCTGCACAAGGTCGTCTGGCGAGAGAGCCATGTTGTCGCGAAGGTAGTCGAAGCCGAACTCATTGTTTGTACCGAATGTGATGTCGGCTTGGTAGGCCTTGCGACGCTCTTGAGAGTTGGGTTGGTGCTTGTCGATGCAGTCCACTGACAGTCCGTGGAACTCATAGAGAGGCCCCATCCATTCAGAGTCACGCTTGGCGAGGTAGTCGTTGACCGTCACCATGTGCACTCCGTTGCCCGTGAGGGCGTTGAGGAACACAGGCAAGGTAGCCACGAGAGTCTTACCCTCACCAGTTGCCATTTCGGCAATCTTGCCTTGGTGCAACGCGATACCGCCAAAGAGCTGCACGTCGTAGTGCACCATGTCCCAGTGTATCTTGTTTCCGCCTGCTGTCCACTCGTTGTGGTAGATGGCCTTGTCGCCGTCTATGGTTATGAAGTCGTTTTTGGGGTTGGCGGCGAGCTCGCGGTCGAAATCCGTGGCAGTGACCACGGTGTCGGCGTTTTGCGCGAAGCGGCGTGCCGTGTCTTTCACGATGGCGAAGGCTTGTGGCATGACCTCGTTGAGGGCCTTTTCCAATGCCTCAAGCATCTCCTTGTCTTGCTTGTCTATCTCGTTGAAGATTGGCTCACGCTCGTCTATTGGCGTGTCTTCAATCTTTGCGCGCAGTTCAGCTATTTTCTCCTTGTAAGGCTTAGCCGCGTCTTGCACATACTTTTGTATCTCCTTGCTCTTGGCGCGGAGCTCATCGTTTGTGAGCTTCTCTATCTCTGGCGAAGCCTCCTTAACTTTCTCTACGAGGGGTTGAATGAGGCGCATGTCCCGCTTGGACTTGTCACCAAAGATGGATTTTAAAATCTTGTTGAAGTTCATATCTTGTTGTTCTTTTTTCTATTTGGATGCAAAGTTAATAAAACTATTTGATAATCAGTATATTTTAACCTGCAAAGATTCTTTGCCGTGTCTCTTCCTTCTGATTGAGTGCAGAGCCGGTGCCGTCGAGGTTAAAACAAAGGGGCGACGCTGCACGCGTTTGGCGCGCGTATGCGGATGGTCTTGGCGATGGTTGGCGCTATGCGGTCAACCGTGACGGGCTCTTTTATCCGCTCATGCTTGATGCCGTCTCCGAAAAACACTATTGGGAAAGGCACCACTCCCGCACGGCTCATGGATGTCTGTTGCGTGTTCTCATTGAGCAATCGCCAGCCTGGTGCCACGTTGATGATTAAGTCGCCACTGAGTATTGGGTTGTATCCAGCGCGTATTTTCTGTATGTCGCCATTGCCCGATTGCAGCCTCTCGCTTGTGTATACGTCAGCCACGCCCGCGCTCTGCATGAGAAATTCTTGGGAGCGTGAGAGCAACTCTGGCATGGAGATGCGTTTCTGTTCTATGAGGCGATGGTCAAGATATATCTCGTTGCCGTATTCCTGTTCCACGTACCTGCCCGAGCCGTATATTGCCCCGAGATACATGTTCAGCAGGCTTGCGGTCCTGTTGATATAGAACGTGCCTGTGGGTATGCGATACTTTGACAGGTCGGAAGGCCTCTCCTCGTTGTAGCCTGTGGATGTGACCACGAAGAGCACTTGCTGAAGGTTGACGCGCTTCTCGATGGCGTTGATCAATCTGCCGAGCGTATAGTCGAGTTGTTGATACACGCTTTGCATCTCCTCTTGCCAGTTGTGCACGGGCTTGCCGTCTGTCTTGGTGGCAGAAAGGGCAATGCTTATCATGTCGGAGACATCGTCCTTGCCTATGTTCGTGGAATTGATTGCCGCGAGAGCCATGTCCACCACGTTGTCGTTGTCTTGGCGGTTCTTTTGCTTGCGATATTGCTCGCCGAAACCATCGTTGTAGCTTCTCACCCATTTGGGCAACGCCTTCTCGTAATATGACGAGGTCGTCCATAAACCGTTCTTGTCGAGCCAATAGCATCCATCCGCGGCATGGCCCGCGAGAAGTATCGCCGACTTGCTGTCGGCAGCGAACGAATACACAAGTGCTTGGCCGTTGGAGCTCACTTTCAGCTCGTCGCCAATTGTGCTCGTGCGAATCTTGTCGGCTGAATAGTAGCCTTTCCCGTCGTCCACGCTGCTCACTGGTTGGAGCGAGCGGCGGTCGAGCCAACTGTTGCCAATGATGCCGTTGAAGAATGGGGTAGTGCCGGTGGATATGCTTGCCGATGCCGACGAGCAGTCCACAGGGAAGAAGGGGTAGGTGGCTCCGTCGTAGACGAGACCTTCACTTATAAGACGCTTGAAGCCATATCGGGAATAGAAATTGCTGAAAGCCTCAACATAGTCGGACCTAAGTTGGTCGATGGTGACATTGACGACGAGACGTGGCGCAAGCTCGAAAGCCTGCATCTCTGCCGTGGTCAGCGCTGCTACCAAAAGTGCTAAATATCGCATTATTTCTTAGTTCCTATTTTTTGTGTTGGGTAAATCAAACGGTTTATAATGCACCTTACCAGCAAACAGCATGCCAATATCCGCATTCCCTCGGCGTAATCTTGCAAGAAGAGTCCGCAGACAAGGAAAATGACGATGAAAGCGAAAAGCAAGTTCCAATAGAAATGCGATTTGCCCTTATGTGCGTTTCGGCTGGCTGGGAAGGCAAAAATGATTGACAACGGGTTGAGTATCAGTATCTGGAGGTTTACCCTTACCGTCGGGTGTTGCGAGAAAATCATTGCGAAGAGCACGATTCCCGCAAGTCCTGTCAAGGTGAGCAAGGCAGTGTCGTACAGCCAGAATGTTTTTTTGCGTTTGTATTCCCATGCGGAGAGACATAGTGTCAGCACGAGCAATGCCGCGAAAAACACGGTGGGGGATACCGCTGTCCAAAATCCGCCTCCGTCGTCGTCTTGGTTAGGCTCAAGCGTTTGCTCGGTCTCTGCCACAAGTCGATGGGCGTGCCCCGCGTGGTCAACCACCACGGCATTGGCAAAGTCCTTCCTCAGTGTGTCGGGGATGAATTGCTGTTGGGCGAACGTTGTCTTGCGGTCCGCGCCCACGCCGAGAAGAAGGTCGCAACCGAAGGCCATCCAGCGGTGGTCGTGGTTCCACTGGTGAATCATCTGCCTATACGATGATTCCACCGAAGGGTCGATCTTGTATTTCACATTGCCCGAGAGGTGGCGAACCAAGATGTCGCGAGCCCTCGTGGTGCAATTGTCGTAGAAATAGTTGTATCTATATGTGCGCACGGCAGGGTCATAGTTGGCTTCTATGGCCTTGGCAATGGCGAGCTTCTCTTGCCTTGAAAGGTTGAGCTTTTGTTGTATCACGCCGCGCCCCTCGTTGCCATAGTCGGTGAGAAACTGATTGTAGTCTTCTATGCCCATCTGATAGTCGGTGAGTCCGAAGACGAACCTCAGCACAAAGTATTTCTGGCTTAGGTCAAACATGCCATAGTTGATGGTGTAGTCAACATGGCGCAACTTGTCCTCATACCTTATTGCCGTATGTCCATAGAGACTCCAAATCTCGTTTCCTGGCGAGCATGTCAATAGGCTTATCTCAACGCTGTCCATCTGCTCAAGTGGTGTCAATTCTTTCATTGCCAGTGAGTTAGTGGCAAAAGAGAAAAGCAGGGTGAGCAGTGCTATGGTTTGCTTAAAATATCTCATATATTTTTTCACAGTGCAAAAATACCTTATTATTTTGACTTTCGTGCCTATATATTGTTTTTTTTCAATACTTTTGCACTTGATTTTTAACAAAATAGATAAAAGTATCATTAAAATAACGAACGCATTGAAGACAAAAATCAATATTTTGGCGGGTCTTTTGCTCCTTGCCTCCACGCAATTGGCATCGGCGCAGAGCGGCACCAATTCTCCTTATAGCCAGTTTGGTCTTGGCATGCTTTCCGACCAGTCGGCTGGGTTCAGCCGTGGCATGGATGGAGCGGGTATTGGCTATCACGTGCACAATCAGGTCAATTACCTCAACCCTGCCTCTTATTCTTCGTTGGACAGTCTGACATTCATCTTCGATGCAGGTTTGTCGGGGCAGTTGACCAATTTCAGTGAGAATGGCGTGAAGAAAAATGCCAAGAACGCCGACTTCGAGTATATCATAGCCGGTTTCCGTGTCTTCCGTCATTTTGGTCTGAGCTTTGGATACTTGCCTTATAGCAACATTGGCTATTCTTATTCCACCACGGAGAAGCTCAACGATGCCAACTCCACCACCGCCAGCGACGTATACAGCGGATCGGGTGGTCTTCACCAGGTATATCTTGGCTTGGGATGGTCTCCGTTCAAGGGCCTCTCGATAGGTGTCAATGGCGCTTACCTTTACGGAAACTATACCAAGTCGCTTGTCAATAGTTTCAGCAATAGCACGATTAACACCATACAAAAGACAGCCACGGCCGACGTGGAGAGCTATAAGGTGGACTTCGGTTTGCAGTATGCGCTGCGCCTGTCAAAGAAAGACGAGGTGACGCTCGGCGCCACTTATTCTTTGGGTCACAAGATTGGCGGCAAGCCAACTTTGGATATTGTCTCCATTAACCCAACAACCCAAGTAGCCGACACGGTGTCTTATCCTAAGGATGGCACGAGCCTTCATCTTGAGATGCCCGCGGTTATAGGCGCTGGTATAATGTACGACCACAACAATTCATTGAGGATTTGCGCCGACTACACCCTCCAGCAGTGGGGTAAGGTGGAGGAGCCCGAATACAGTTCCAACAACGGCATCGTGTCTTATGCCATGCGCTCAGGCATGTACAAGGACCGCCACAGGGTGACATTGGGCGCTGAGTATTGCCCAGGCGAGTATAATCGCCATTTCCTCAACAGGGTTCGTTATCGCGTGGGAGTGTCTTACGCCACACCTTATTATTATATAAACGGTCAGGATGGACCAAAGGAGATGAGCGCGAGCCTCGGATTTGGCATTCCTATCATGAACAGTTGGAACAATCGTTCCATCCTCAATATCAGCGGACAATGGGTGCGTCGCTCTGCCGCTAACTATATCACGGAAAACACGTTCCGCATAAATATCGGACTGACGTTCAACGAGCGCTGGTTCGCGAAATGGAAGGTTCAATAAACGATGATGGACGAGATCTGCCATCATAGTGAGAAATCGAGAGTTGGCAATATGCATATTATTATAATATGTGTATTGTTAGCTCTTTTTGTATCTGCCTGTCAAGAAGCCGTGGAGCATACAGCCCCTGCCGTTCGTGACCGTGACTCCGCCTCGGTCATGACGTCCTGGGGTGTCAACACGCTCATTTCCGACTCTGGAGTCATCAAATACCGTATCGTGACCGAGCGTTGGGATGTCAATTCCGTTCGCCACCCCTCGCGTTGGACTTTCGACAAGGGATTGTTTCTTGAGCAGTTTGACGAGAAGTTTCATGTCCAGGCTTACATACAGTGCGACACGGCCTATTATTACGACCAGCTTCATTTGTGGGAGCTGCGTTCGCGCGTCAAGGTTCGCACCAAGGATGGCTTGCGCTTCTCCTCTGAGCAGCTCTTTTGGGATGAGTCAAGGCATGAGCTCTATTCTTACGTCTTCTCTCGATTAGTAACTCCTGAACGCACGTTGCAGGGCAGTTTCTTCCGGTCCGACGAGCGCATGACCCATTATATCGTGACCAATTCGCGCGGTTCGTTCCAAAGCGCCGACTTTGGCGGCTCTACCGCTGGCTCCGACTCGGCGAAGGCGGCTCAAGACAGTGCCTTGATGAACCAAAGGCATAAGGCCACGCCTGTGCGCACGGCTAACGAGTGATAATGAAAGCAAGTTAATAATGGCAGAAGTTGACATATCATCAATCATTGAGATTCTAATCACGATGGTGCTCTCCGCCTTTTTCTCGGGCATGGAGATAGCCTTCGTGTCGAGCAACAGGATGTTGGCTGAGATGGACAAGGAGAAGAATGGGCTTTCACAACGGCTCATCAGCTTCTTCTATCGTCATCCCAATGGCTTCGTTTCCACCATGCTTGTGGGAAACAACATCGTGCTTGTGATTTACGGCATCCTTTTCGCGAGGATTTTCGACTCAACGGTCTTCGCCAGTATCGACGTGGGGTGGAGGGTGACTCTCGACACCATTCTCTCGACCTTGATAATGCTTTTCACGGGAGAGTTCTTGCCAAAGACATTTTTCAAGAGCAGCCCCAACAAGTTGTTGTCATTCTTCGCGCCAGCGGCAGCGTTGTTCTACGTCGTCTTGTGGCCAATCAGCAAGGTGTCAACGTTTCTCTCGCGCGTCATGTTGAGGCTTGTGGGCATCAGGATAGACCGCGAGGTGTCGGAGAAGAGCTTTACCAAAGTGGATCTCGACTACCTCTTGCAGTCGTCGATAGATAGCACCCCAAAGGGAGACGAGGTGGGCGATGAGGTCAAGATTTTCCAAAACGCCCTCGACTTTCCCGACACCAAGGTGCGCGACTGCATGATTCCGCGCACGGAAATCAACGCTGTCGACATGGACGACTGCAACGCCGAAGAGCTGATGCAGAAATTCATAGAGAGCGGCAACTCCAAGATCGTGGTCTACAAGGGCGACATAGACCATATCGTTGGTTACATACATAGCTCCGAGATGTTCAGGAAGCCCAAGCATTGGCAAGACGCTATCCGCAAGATGCCTTTCGTGCCAGAGACCATGGCGGCTCAAAAGCTCATGCGCATATTCTTGCAGCAGAAAAAGAGCCTTGGGGTGGTCGTGGATGAGTTTGGTGGCACCAGTGGCTTGGTGTCGCTTGAGGATATTGTCGAGGAGATATTCGGCGACATTCAAGACGAGCACGACAGCGACAATCTCGTGGCGAAAAAGCTCGACGACAGCAACTTCATCTTCTCCGGGCGAATGGAAATAGACACTGCCAACGACCGTTTCGGCTTGGAGTTGCCAGAGAGCGACGAATATATGACAATTAGTGGTCTCATACTCCACGAATACCAAAGTTTCCCTAAACTCAATGAGGTAATCAACATCGGGCGGTATTCTTTCAAAATATTAAAATCCACCGCCACGAAGATTGAACTTGTCAAACTAACGGTGCAAAACAAGTTCTAAAAAGCATTTTCTTATAAAAAGATGTGTGTTATTGTTGAATAATTAGTAAATTTGCACTCTAAATGAATTTGTTGAAAAAATAAAAAATAAATAAACGTAAAAACAAAAAATGGCAGCATTAGGAAAAATCAGAAGTAGAGGCGTGACCTTGATTGTCATCATCGGTTTCGGTCTCTTTGCCTTCATTGCCGAGGAGGCTTTCCGCTCCTGCGAGTCTTCGCGTAACAACGCCCGACAGCAGGTAGGCGAAATCTTGGGAGAGAAAATCAGCTACGAGGAATTCGCCAAGCTCGTCGACGAGGCTCAAGGCGCCATGAAGGTCATGGGTCAGGAGAACTTGACCGACGACCAGCTCAACCAGCTCCGCGACCAGGTTTGGCAGAGCTATGTGCAATACAAGCTCATCGAGCATGAGTGCGACAAGCTCGGTCTCACTGTCACCGACGGCGAGATGCAGAACGTGCTCAACGAGGGAACCAACCAGATGCTTCTCTCCACTCCGTTCGTAAACCGTCAGACTGGCCGCTTCGATGCCAACCAGCTCAAGCAGTTCTTGGCTCAGTACAACCAAATCAAGGCTTCCAATCCACAGGCAGCCGACCAGTATGAGGCCATTTACAAGTATTGGACTTATGTGGAGAAGAGCCTGCGCCAGCAGCTCCTCATCCAGAAATACAATGGCCTGTTGTCTCACTGCTTCCTCTCAAATCCTGTAGAGGCCAAGATGGCATTCAAGGAGTCGAGCGAGGAGAGCAACATCCAGCTTGCTTCTTATCCATACAGTAGCATTCAGGATGCCAAGGTGAAAATCACCGACAGCGACCTCAAGGCCAAGTATGAAGAGATGAAGCCACGCTTCCAGCAGTATATCGAGAGCCGCGACATCAAGTATGTGGATGTGCAGATTCTGCCGTCAGCCGCTGACCGCGCTGCCCTGCTCAAGGAGTTCAAAGGCTATGCCAAGAACCTTGCTGCCGCTGCTGACCCGACAGAGGTCGTACGCAAGAGTACTTCTTCCGTGCCTTATCTCGGAATACCTGTTGGCAAGGAAGCATTCCCCAATGACATCGCCGCCAAGCTCGACTCTATGAGCGTAGGCCAGACACTTGGCCCTGTGGAGTCGAAGGCTGACAATACCTTGAATGTCATCAAGCTCGTTGCCAAGCAGGAGCTCCCAGACTCAGTGCAGTTCCGCGCTATCCAGATTGGTGGTGAGACACCCGATGAGGCTCACACTCGTGCCGATTCTGTTTACAAGGCTCTCGCCGCTGGTGCCGACTTCGCTACCATCGCCAAGAAATATGGTCAGGAGGGTACTGAGCAGTGGCTCACCTCTCGTCAGTATGAGTACACCACCACGATGGACAACGACACAAGGAACTACCTCCTCTCCGTGCTGACAATGGCTCCCAAGGAGATGAAGAACATCTCTACTTCTCAGGGCAACGTCATCGTAGAGGTGCTCGACCGCAAGAACATGGTCGACAAGTTCACCGCCGCTGTCATCAAGAAGACCATCGATTACTCTAAGGACACTCGCAGTGCCATCTACAATAAGTTCAGCTCTTTCGTGAGCGCCAACCAAACTCTCGATGCCATCCAGAAGAATGCCGCGAAGAGTGGCTACAAGGTGCAGGAGGCTCGCGATGTCACAACAGCGCAGCACTATCTCGCTGGCATCCACTCTACACGCGATGCCATGAAGTGGCTCTTCGATGCCAAGCCAGGCGATGTGTCACCAATGTATGAGTGTGGCAACAACGGCGACAACCTTCTCGTGGTGGTTTGCACAGGCGTACATCCGATAGGCTATCGCTCTCTCGATGACCCACAGGTCAAGGAGATGGTCAAGGCTCAAGTGCTTCGCGACAAGAAGGCTGACATGTTGATGGCAAAGGCCAAGGGTGCTACCAGCATTGCGGCAGCCAAGGCCAAGGGTGCCATTGTCACTCCTGTGAACCAAGTCACATTCTCAGCTCCTGTGTTTGTCAGCTCGACAGGCGCGAGCGAGCCAGCTTTGAGTGGTGCTGTTTATTCAGCCAAGGTCGGCAGCTTCTTCTCTCGCCCGGTTAAGGGCCAGGGTGGTGTCTACCAGTTCCAGGTCGTGAGCCGTTCAAAGAACGCTACCAAGTTCAACGAGCAGCAGGAAGAGGCTACTCTCCGCCAGAAGGCGATGCAGTATGCTGGCAACTTCATGAACGAGCTTTACATCAAGGCCAAGGTTGTTGA
>DAIOUH010000019.1:0-27741 GCA_036751585.1 Prevotella sp.
GTGTTCGGTCCCAAACGCCTGTCCTCACAGTATTTCTCCAACACGGAGTTGAACCGTGAGGACGGTGGTTGGCTCAAGATCGGACAGACATCCGAGACCGATGACAACAAGGACAAGTGGGACAGTGCCATGGAGCGCATCAACCAAGAGGTGCGCACAGGCATTCCTGAAGTATGCCAACTCTTCGATGTGTTCGAGTACCCGGAAATGAGTGGCAATGTGGATGACAGAATCCGTGACTTGCTGACAAATGACATTTACAACCTGGAATGTTCCAAGGCTCACAACCAAGGTCTCGACAAGTATGAGATCAAGGCTGGGCGTGAGTTCGTTTACGGTGTGACGCGCAGTCAGGTGCTCAACGCGATAGCCAAGTTTGAGCGCGATCTCATACTGGAACGTTACGGAAAGGAAGGCTTCGATGCATTCATGGAGCTGATAAAACGCAACAACTCCGGAGCATCGCCTTTTGAACCCGACACCGAAGACGACTCAGATAATGCACAAGCCAATGGCAATGAAGCACAAGAGGCAAAGGTTGCGTGGTGCAACAACCTTTGGGATAAAGTTATCGCAAAGGTCAAGGACAAAGTGCCGCACATAAGCAATCCCACTGGCCGTCCATACATCGGCTTCAAGTCACCTAAGCATGAAGGATTCTCCTACGACTGTGGCTATAGCACCCGCTACAACATCGCGACAGTGGCTATATACACTATGGGAGGAGACCCTGCAAAAGAAGAAATGCAGGACTTTATTGCCAAAAACAATGTGCTATCCGTGCTGCCCGACTTAAAACAGAAGCCTGGAGCAAGACAAGCTAACAAATGGGCATGGCTTGTATCAGACACCTTGGATAAGACGGAAGATGAGTTGGTAGATTGGTTCGCCAATACCATCATTTCATTCTACAACGCATTTGAGAAATAGAGCATCTTATCCTTTTCGAGAAGACATTGACCATTGATTTACGAAAGAATGCTGGTATTTTCCTGAGATACCAGCATTTATAAAACATGGAATTGAGATAGGAGCATGAACCTATCACTCAAGGCTTTGCTCAAAAGGTTATTAGTCTATAAGTATAATGGAAATTACATCGTTTACGACCGCTTCTTCGGGATATGGCTCAAAGAAAAATAAATGAAAAAATAGGCGTATCGGCTTTACGCTTGAATCGCGTCGCCTTTACGCTTGAATCGCAACGCCTCTACGCTTGAATCGCGATGCCTCTACGCTTGAATCGCGATGGCATTACGCTGTAAAGCCGATGACCTTCCATAATCATGAAATAACCGAGACCACTTGCAAAAGTAGCCTCGGTTTTCTATTGGCAATTCGCATTTTGCTCGTTTTGTGAAAAAGTCTAACAAAACTTGGTGGGTTTATAAAATTTTATACATACCTTTGCAAAAGGTCAAATCTTCCTTATTTTCATTGTTTTTCACAGCATTAAGGTAAGTGAATTTTATGGCTCGCACTAACACTAAACTTTAACTCTGCTAATTTAGGGGAAAATCAACCATAAATCACAACAGAATATGTATATGAAATTCGCTTCAAAAGGGTTTCCTGTGTTGTTGGCATCGGTGCTGTCCTTATCGGTTCCAATGATTGCGTATTCGCAAAGCAACCATCAAGTGAAGGATTCGTCCTCGGCCCAAGGGTCGCAAGGGAAGAATCTGGTGAAAGGACGCGTGACTGACAACTCTGGCGAGGGAATGCCCGGCGTGAGCGTCTACATCAACGGCAAGACACTGATAGCCGTGACCGACGCCGATGGCTACTTCACGTCGACCAGACCCGTAAGCGTGGGCACGGTCATCAGCTTCGCGTCGATAGGCCAAAAACCGCAACGCTTGACCTACAAGGGTCAGGCCATGCTTAAAGTGACGATGGTAGACGAGGTGAACGAGCTTGACAACGTGGTCGTGACCGGCGTCGTGAACAAGATGAAAAACAGCTTCACTGGTTCCGCCTCCACTTTCTCTGGCGAACAACTGAAGAGCGTGGGCACGCAAAACGCCATTGCCAGCCTGAAGACACTCGACCCCTCATTCAACGTCCTTGACAGCGAGTTTGGATCAGACCCAAACCGCATGCCCAACATCGAGATTCGCGGCAAATCGAGCCTTATAAGCACTCGCGACGAGCTTGCCGAAGATCCCAACCAGCCACTGTTTATCCTCGACGGTTTCGAGTCATCGCTCGAAGCCGTGTACAACCTCGACATGAACCGCATAGCCTCAATCACCATTCTTAAGGATGCCGCGTCCACTGCCATTTACGGATCGAAGGCATCCAACGGTGTAGTGGTGGTGGAGACCATCAAGCCCAAGTCGGGACACCTCAACCTCTCATACAACGGCTCTGCCAACGTGCAGTGGGCCGACCTCACGAGCTACAACCTGATGAACTCTGCCGAGAAACTGGAGTTTGAGAAACTCGTGGGGCGATACAGCAACTTCAGCAGCACCGAGCAGGAGCTGCGGCTCATGCAGTCGTACAACGAGAAGCTGGCAGCAATAGCGCGCGGCGTGGACACCTACTGGCTGTCGGAGCCGCTGCACACTGGCCTCAACCACCGCCACTCCATATACGCCGAGGGCGGCGAGGGCGCGTTCACCTTCGGTTTGGGATTCTCATACAACGGCATCACCGGCATAATGAAAAACTCGAAGCGCGACAACATCAGCGGCAACATCGACCTCACCTACCGCTTAAACAAGTTGCAGTTCAGCAACAAGTTCTCGCTCGACAACACCGACAGCCAAAACCCCATGGTGAGCTTCTCGGAATATGCCAAGGCCAACCCCTACTATACCAAGCGCAACGAGAACGGCGAGGTGGAGCGATGGCTCGAATACAACGACGACATAAAGGCCGCCAACCCTCTCTACGACGCGTCGCTCAACAGCTACAGCAAGAGCGGCGGCTTCTCGCTGTCGGACAAGTTCGTGGCTGAATACACACCGATACAGGAAATGAAGATACGCGCGCGTTTGGGCTTCACGCACATCAGCAGCGAGAACAAGACATTCTACTCGCCTCGCTCTACGACTTACTATGAGACAGAGTACACCAAGCGCGGATCATACAGTTGGGGACAGACCAAGACCAACAAGTATGAGGGCGAGCTCACCATGACATGGGCCAAGGTGCTGGCCGACGTGCACATGTTCAACGTGGCGTTGGGCGGATACCTCTCGCAGACCAACAGCACATACAACGGCTATTCGGCCGTGGGATTCCCCGTGGGCGACTACGACCTGCCATCCTTCGCCAACGGCTACCCCGAAGGCGGCAAGCCAGGGTACAGCGAGACCATAAACCGCGCCGTCAGCGCGTACGCCATAGGAAACTACTCGTATGACAACCGCTACCTACTCGACTTCAGTTATCGCGTCAACGGCTCGTCGGTGTTCGGACGCAGCAAACATTATATCGGCACGTGGGCCGTGGGCCTGGCGTGGAACCTCCACAACGAGAAATTCATCAAGGAAGGACTGAAAGGGCTCGGCATAACCTACCTGAAGCTGCGCGCATCGATAGGAAACCCTGGCAACCAAAACTTCTCGTCGTCGGCAACGCTCACCACGTTCCGCTACAACTTCAACTCGTTCAACTACTTCGGGATGACCACGTCGCTGGCACAGCTCGGCAACCCCGACCTTGAGTGGCAGACGACCATCGACCGCAACATAGGTTTCGACATTACCATACTCAACGACCGCCTGAAACTCGTGGGCGACTATTACTACAAGACCACCGACCCGCTGCTCATCACCATCGACATGCCGGCGTCGTCGGGAGCCACGGGCAACCAAATATACAAGAACTTCGGCAAGCAGACCTCAAAAGGATTCACCGGACAAGCCACATACTACATATTGCGCCACATCAAGGACCGCCTTTGGTGGAACGTGCGTGGAACCGTGCGCACAGGCACCACCAAGCTGTCGGGCATTGGCAACAAGCTCGAATCGTTCAACTCCAAGGAGCGCGAGGGTGCCAACCGCTCCACAAAGCGCTATTATGACGGAGCCAGCACCGATGACATCTGGGTGGTACGCTCGGCAGGCATCGACCCTGCCACGGGCCGCGAGATATTCATCAAGAAAAACGGCGAGCTGACCTACGACTTCTCATACGACGACGAGGTGATAGTGGGCAACAGCCGCCCGACGATAGAGGGCGTGCTCGGCACGTCGTTCTCGTGGAAAGGCCTGTCGGTGAGCGCCGACTTCCGCTACCGCGTGGGCGGATACTCGTTCAACTCCGTGCTCTTCAACAAGGTGGAAAACATCAGCACAGGCTCACTCATTTACAATCAAGACAAGCGCGCGCTCTACGACCGCTGGCAGAAGCCAGGCGACCACGCGCAGTTCAAGAACATAGCCAACTCGGTGTCTACCCCAATGTCGTCGCGATTCGTGCAGAGAGACAACTCTTGGTCGCTGGAGGCGCTGAGAGTGGGCTATGAGTTCTCGCCCGAACTGGCGCGCCGATGCGGCATGAGCTCCATACGTCTCAACGCATACATGAACGACATTTTCCGCCTTACGTCAATCAAGCAAGAGCGAGGCACATCATATCCCTACGCGCGAAGCGTGTCGTTCGCACTGTCTCTAACCCTCTAATCATAAACCTGACAAACATGAAACTCAACAAATATATCATAACACTGTCGGTGGCACTCTGCGCGATGCTCAGCTCATGCACCGACTGGCTCGACACTCAACCCAACGACAAGCAGAGCGAGGAGCAGCAGTTCTCAACCAAGGACGGATTCTACGCCGCCGTGAACGGCGTGTACAACCGCATGTCAAGCTCGTCGCTCTACGGCAATACACTGTCATACGGCGACCTCGACATTCTCGGGCAATACTACACCGTGGAGCAGAGCAACCAGGGAAGCTACTACAAGTATCTGCGCGCGCTCACCGAATGGGACTACACCGAAGAGGGAGTCGACGCCGTGCTCAGCTCGACATGGAACGCCGCCTACTCAACGATAATGAACATCAACGTGGTGCTGAAAAACATCGAGGATGACGCCACTGGCAACAAGGTGCTGCCCAATGGCGAATATCGCATGCTCAAGGGCGAGATGCTGGCCGCGCGCGCCATGATCCACTTCGACATGCTGCGCTGGTTCGGACCAATCTACAGCAAGAATCCCGAAGGGCGAGGCGTGCCTTACAACGAGAGCACCGACCCGCAAATCCTGCCCGTGCTCAACGCCAAGACAGCCCTCAACGACTACATCCTGCGCGACCTGAAGGAAGCCGAGAGCCTGCTCATCGACTCCGACCCCGTGCTGACCGAGGGACCGCGCGCTGAGTATGACGAGGTGAACCTCGACAACTCCATGCGCTACCGCCAGCTGAGGCTCAACTACTACGCCACCGTGCTCCTCGCCGCGCGCGCCTACCTGTGGGGCGATGACACGGAGAACGCGCTGGCTGAGGCTCGCAAGTTGACAGACGACCCTAAGGTAAAGGAATTCTTCCCCACGGTAGACAAGTCGAAGTTGCTGGGCAACTACAATGACCCCGACCGCATGTTCTCGACCGAAGTGCTCTTTGGCTACTACGACAAGGACCGCGGACTGATATACGACGGCACCTTCGGCGGCAGCAACACCGGCACAGGACTGCTCATACCACGCTCGGGATATGTTGACGCCAAGCTGTTCGGCAGCGGCGACGGCGAGGACATTCGCTACAAGTCGCAATGGGAACTGGGACAGACGCTCGAAGGACAGGCATCGCTGAAACTCACGAAGTTCAAGGACATCAACGACGCTGGCAAGAGCGAGGCGGAAAACAATAAGGAAGACGAGAGCGGCGTGTTGCAGGCGCAGAAGTTTTACGGCACGTTCTGCTCGCTCATAAAGCTCAGCGAAGCCTACTACATAGCAGCCGAGTGCCTCATGCGCGACGGCGACCAGGCTGGCGCATGGAACTACCTGAACACCATGCGCGTGAACCGCGGCCTGGCCGGGTACCCCACGTCGACCGCCGAAAAGACGTTCTGGAAGTTCCTCACCCTTGAGTACACGCGCGAGTTTGTGGGCGAGGGGCAGAAGTTCTTCTACTTCAAGCGTCGCAACATGGGATTCGACAACGACTACAACGGACGCAAGGAGGTCTCCGTGATGGTGGACCCGGGATGGCCACCGTTCATTCCTCCAACCTACAGTTACGAGGACAAGGCCACCGACACCGAGAAGGAGAAACGCTTCGTGGCCCCGCTGCCAAGCAGCGAGCTTGACAACCGGTAAGAGTCCATACACGTACATTGATGTAACAAAAACAAAATGCGGCATTGCCGCATGACAACAAAACAAACAAGACAGAAATGAGAAACAAATGGCTATTGTCGTTGCTGGTCCTCGTGGGTATTCTCGCCTCATGCAAGCAGGAGACCATTGACCTTTACGACTTGGACGACGCTAAGATATATTTCCAAGTACAATCATACTCATCGGCCAACGGTGCCGTTGGCTACTCCAACTCCACTACATACTCGTTTGTGGGCGTGAGCCAAAAGGTGGAGAACCTCACGTTCAAGGCCACGGTGCAACTGATGGGCAACGTGGTTGACTATGACCGCGCGTGCCGCGTCACCGTGGACGCCGACAGCACCACCATGGTAGAGGGCGTAGACTACGAGATTAACCTCGACACGCTGAAAATAAAAGCTGGCCAAAGCACCGCATCTTTCGGCGTGAGGTTCCTGCGCAGCCAAAACATAAAAAACAAGGAGCAAATACTCTGCCTGAAACTCGAGCCCAACGACAACTTCCAGGTGCTCGACACCTACCGCTCGTCAAACGTGTGGTCCAACACCACCGCCAAGAAGATGGACGGCTCACGATTCGCGTTCTTCATCAGCGAGATATACAAGCAACCAAGTCGCTGGGGACAAGTGAACGCCGACACATATTTCGGCAGGTGGACAGCGGCTAAATATGTGTTCATCAACGACTTTTTCAGCTTCACCACCGACGACTGGGAGTGGGCCACGGGCAGAATAAGCACCGGTCGCATGCCTTTCTACGCACGTGAGCTGCAGAAAGAATTGCAGAGGCTTGCCGACGCTGGCACGCCAAAGCTTGAGGACGACGGCAGCTACATGCAGCTCGGCGACGGATACAAGGTGAACTATGACAACGTGACCGCAAACCAACAACAATAATCTAAGGAATGATGAAAGACACTATATTCAAGCTGATACCCGCCGCAGGACTGTGCGCCGCGCTCGCGCTCGCGTCATGCGCCGAGGACAAGGGCAACTACACCTACAGTGAAGAGAACACCATAACGATAGACAACATCCCGACCCTGACATCGGTGCTGGCCAACGCCGAGTATGTTGACTTGAAACCCATAGTCACGTCGTCGATTGACGGCGACGTGAAAGCCGACAACACCAACTACTCGTTTGTCTACATGCGCAAGAACTCAGAGGGCAAGTGGGTGAAATTAGGCGACCAAAAAGACTTGCACATATTGGCAGAGATGAGCGCCGGCACCAACAACTGCTACTTTGCCGTGACCGACAACCGCACGGGCGTACAGACCATCAAGCCATTCGACGTGCGCGCCACCACCATCACCTCGGAGGGATGGCTCGTGCTGTGCGATGAAGGCAGCGACGAGAAGGTGCGCATGGACATGCTGTCGCAAATATCGCTCGACCGCATCATGCCGGCCTACAACGTGCTGCCGGCTGCCAACGATGTGCCGCCAATGTATCACGCCACGAGGATAGGGTATGTGCGCACGTACGGTGGATTCAGCAGTATATTCATGTTCTCAAAGACTGATGCCTATGTCGTGCCCACGGCAGACGCAAACGCCTACGGCGAGCTTGGCGAACTGACGCTTGCCGATGAGTTCAAGGCCAACCAGTTCTTGACCAAGACCAGCGACCACATAATAAACCATGTCACGGTGCCGTACATGACATACGGCCGTCCCAACGCCGCCATCTGCGTGTCGAGCGAGGGCAACGCCTACGCTTACAACTACAACTCCACTAACATGTCGGCGGCGTTTGAGTATCCCATCAACACGTCAACGCGCGGCGCGGATCCTGAATACAAGGTGTCACCCTATGTGGGCGTGACCGAATTGCGCTTTGACGCGCTCGGCGACTACGGCTGCGCCTTGCTCTACGACACCGACCACAAGCGGTTCGTGGGATGGAGCAGCAAAGGCGCGGCCACCAACGACCCAGCCGGACTGACACAGAAGTGCACGCCGCTCGCAGACCCCACCGACGGCAAGAAGTTCAGCTACCAGACGGGCATGGACCTCGTGTGCATGATAAACACGGCGCAATCGTCGGGCACGGTCTATTGCGTGATGAAGGATGGCAGCAAGCGGCACGTGTACGCCATAAGCGTGCTCACCGACGAATTCAAGCAGCTCGAAGCCTACAACGACATACAGGCTCCCGACTTCGACAAGGCCACATGCTATGCGGCAAGCTCGCAATATGCCGTGATATACTACGCCTACAAGAACAAGGTGTACTCGTATAACTTGGCCACGAAGGCATCGACCGAAATGGACCTGCCGTCCAACGAGGAGGTGACAATGCTCAAGTTCAACCGCTACGATGAACCTTGGGGCACTGGCTCATACATAAGCCAAAGTTTCCTTGGCAAGCTCGATGCCGCCACGAAGCAGATATACCTCGACCGCCAAAACGACCTCATCGTAGGCTCATACGATTCATCGGCGACCGACAACAACGGCGGCATTCTCAGGTTCTATAAAGTGGGCGACGGCGGCTTACAGTTGAACCTCAAGAAAGACCAGGCCAACGGCAAGGACCGCGTGTGGGAATACAAGAACTTCGCGCGCATCATCGACGTGCGCTATAAGGAGGTGAAATAACAAGCCATAAGAAAGTGAAACAACAAAAAGGTGGCGGCATTGTTTTGTGCCGCCACCTTTTCTATTTCCGTTCATATCATTTTCAGCAGTTCGCGCATTCCTTCCGACGCGCCTTTCTGTATCTGTATCACGTTGCTGTCCACGCCCACGGGGTTGGGGTCAATGAGGTACACAGGAGCACCCTTTGGCACAAACTGCACAAGGCCTGCTGCCGGATATACCACGAGCGACGTGCCTATGATGACGAAGATGTCGGCCTCGGACGCCGCCTTTGCCGCGGGCTCAAGCATGGGCACGCTCTCACCGAAGAACACTATAAACGGACGGAGCAAAGATCCGTCGCCTGCCTTGGTGCCTGGCGCCACGTCGTTGTCATCAGGGGTGAGTTCCTTTATATACCTTGGGTCGTAAGGATCATTGCTTGAACACACTTTGGTCAGCTCTCCATGCAGATGTATGACGTTGGTTGAGCCAGCCTTCTCGTGGAGGTTGTCCACGTTTTGCGTCAGCACCGTCACGTCATAGTCTTTCTCCATTCCGGCTATCAGCTTATGGCCCTCACACGGCTGCGCGTCCCACAATTTGCGGCGAAGCTTGTTGTAAAACTCTGTCACGAAGCCCGGGTCTCTCTCCCACCCCTCATGGCTGGCGACCTTCTCCACAGGGTAATTCTCCCACAAGCCATCGTTGCCGCGGAATGTCTTGAAACCACTCTCCACAGACATTCCAGCTCCTGTCAAAAACACCACTTTCTTTTTCATATTCCCAATATTTTCCGCTTATAATCTATTATTTCCACAAAAATACTAAAATAATATGATTATGCTATCAAAAAAGCGTAACTTTGTGCGATAATATTTTTTCGACACAAATCTTAAATAGAAAATAATGGATAAAGTAAGCTACGCCCTTGGCATGAGCATCGGGCACCAATTGCAACAGATGAACGCCACCGACCTCAACATCAGCGATTTCGCGCAAGCCATCACCGACGTCTTCAACGGAAGCGCAAAGCTGTCGGACGCTGACGCGCAGGTAGCCGTTCAAGAATTCTTCAACCACAAGGCTGAGGAGCAGGCAAAGGCTGCCAAGGCCGAGGGAGAGAATTTCCTTGCCGAGAACGCCAAGAAGGAAGGCGTGATGACCTTGCCGTCAGGCTTGCAGTATAAGGTGCTGCGCGAGGGCAACGGCCGCAAGCCGTCAGCCACCGACCAGGTGGAGTGCCATTACGAGGGTACGCTCATCAATGGCCAGGTGTTCGATTCAAGCTATCGCCGCGGCGAGACTGCCACGTTCGGGCTCAACCAGGTCATCAAGGGTTGGACAGAAGGCTTGCAACTCATGCAAGAGGGAGCCAAATACCGTTTCTTCATCCCTTACGACCTCGCTTACGGCGAGCGTGGAGCCGGACAGTCCATCCCACCATACGCAGCCCTCATCTTCGACGTGGAGCTGATAAAGGTGAAATAAGACATACCATCCAAAACATGGGCAACCTGATAATAACAGAAGAGGAAAAGGAAAAGAGAAAAGTAAGGAATGAGAAAAACGCTTCTCTCTTTTACGATTTGGCAAAGCTCACATTTGGTGCTTCTGTTTTAGGCGGAATAATACCAATGTTTGAAAATGCCAGTTGGTTTCACATTCTGTTTGTTATCATTGGAGGACTTGCCACATGGGCATTCGGTATAATTGGTAATAACTTCTTAAAATAATATTGTTATGGCCGCATTAGTATTTATGGCAATTAGCTTGATTTTCGCCGTTTGCTTTTTAATATGGATGAAAACCCCTCAAGGGAAAAAATCGTTAGGTTTAAAATAAACAAAAGAAACAACAGATAACATCAAATGAAAACATTGAAGACTTTGGCCATCATGGCCACCGCCGCTTTGGCTTTCTCGGCTTGCGGCAACTCGTCAGCGCCCAGGGCTGACCTCAAGACAGACATCGACTCCATGAGCTATGCCATAGGCTTGCTGCAGTCGCAGTATGTCCGTCAGGCCATCCAGCAGGGTCAAGTGATAGACACCGCCTATATCGACGATTTCGTGAAAGGTATCAACGAGGGCGTGAACGCCGGCGATGACAAGAAGAAGGCCGCATACATTATGGGCCTGCAAGTTGGTCAGCAGCTCTCTACACAACTCGTGAAAGGCGTGAACCAGCAGATCTTCGGCGATGACTCAACAAAGACCATCTCTCTGAAGAACCTGCTCGCCGGATTCATCACTGGCGCCACTGGCAAGAGGGGTCTCATGACTCCTGAAAGCGCCAACCAGATCGCGCAGAGCAAGATGGAGCAAATCAAGAACGCCACAATGTCAAAGCAGTATGGCGCTAACAAGGTTGCCGGTGAAAAATGGCTCGCTGAGAACAAGAAGAAGCCAGGAGTGGTAACTCTTCCTTCAGGCCTGCAGTATAAGGTCATCAAGGAGGGCAAGGGCGCCATTCCTACCGACACTACTTCCGTGCAGGTTCAATACGAGGGCCGCACTATTGATGGCAAGGTCTTCGAGAGCAGCTACAAGAACGGCAGCGGCCCCGTGTCGATGGTTCCGGCACAGATGATTCCTGGATGGACACAGGCTCTCACGCGCATGCCACAAGGTTCTATCTGGGAGGTTTACATCCCACAACAGCTTGCCTACAAGGATCGTCAGGCTGGCAACATCAAGCCGTTCTCTACTCTGATCTTCAAGATTGAGTTAGTTAAGGTTGGTAAATAAACAATGAAGAAAATTATTTTGTTCGCGGCCTTCTTACTTGTCGTGGCGGCCAGTGCAATGGCTGCCGGCGGCAAGAAAAAGGTTGTAAAGAAGTGCGCCAATTGCACTGAACAGCCTGTAAAGCTGCTTACATCATCCGATTCCACAAGCTATGCCGCTGGCTATGCCGCGACAGAGGGCTTGCTTCAGTATCTCACCCAGCGTCTCAACGTTGACACCGCCCACATCGACGCGTTTGTCCGTGGTTTCCGCGAGGCACTGTCAAAGGTCAACGACCCCGACTTCTCCGCCTACATCGCCGGCAACAACATCGCCGAACAGGCTTCAAAGCAAATCATGCCTGGCATGAGCCGCGAGTTGGTGGGCACCGATGACAGCATAGCCGCCAAGCCTTTCTTCGAGGGATTCATCGCCGGCGTCAAGCAAGACACCACGGTGTTCAAGGCCGACAAGGCGCGTGAGCGTTTCCAGGAGAAGAACACGCAGGCTCGCGAGACTCGCAACCGCATTTACAAGAAGGAAAACGAGGAATGGCTCGCAAGCAACAAGACCAAGCCCGGAGTGGTGACACTGCCCTCTGGCCTTCAATACAAGGTCATCAAGGAAGGCAACGGCCCGAAGCCAAAGAGCACCGACGAGGTTGAGGTCGTCTACGAGGGAAAGACCATCAACGGCAAGACGTTCGACGCCACGAAGAACCACGGCGGCAGGAAGACCGACACGTTCCGTTGCGACCAAGTGATCAAGGGATGGACTGAAGCTCTCACCTCCATGAACGTGGGCAGCAAGTGGGAAATCTACATTCCGCAAGACCTCGCCTACGGTTCACGCGAAGCCGGAGAGATCAAGCCCTACTCCACTCTCATCTTCACCGTTGAGCTTGTTGGCATAAAGGCTCCCGAGGCAAAGGCCGACACCACAAGCAAGGCCACAACAGACAAGAAGCAGGTTTCAAACTCAGGTTCTAACAAAAAGAAACCTGCAACCAAGAAGAATACATCTTCCAGGAAGAAATAACTTAACTAAATGCACGGATAAGATAAATTATCCGTGCATTTTGTTGTTTATATCATTTTTATTGTCTACTTTTGCTACCATATTATATGCATTCATAGTAAATAGAAACTTAGAGGAATATACAATATGGAAAAAATAGACAAGCTGGACAAGAAGATTCTCTCAATCCTTTCTAAAAACGCTCGTATCCCGTTCAAGGACGTAGCAGCAGAGTGCGGTGTCTCGCGCGCCGCCATACATCAACGTGTGCAGCACCTCATAGAAGACGGTGTCATCACGGGCAGCGGATTCGACATCAACCCCCTGAGCCTCGGCTACCACACTTGCACTTACGTGGGTATAAACCTTGAGAAGGGATCCATGTATAAAGACGTTGTCAAGAGGCTCGTTGCCATTCCCGAAATCGTTGAATGCCATTTCACCACTGGCTCCTACACCATGCTCATAAAATGTTATGCCAAGGACAACGAGGCTCTCATGGACTTGCTCAACAACAAGTTGCAGACCATCCCAGGAGTAGTGTCCACGGAGACGCTCATCTCGCTTGAGCAAAGCATCAAGCGTGAGATTCCGGTGCACGTGGATGAATAAGACAACGGCGCAAAAGGATCATTGACGAAAAGAGAAAACGTAGACAACACTCCATCATGAAATCATTCGACTTAGGCGAGCATCTCAACGACATCTATGCCGCCTTTCCTGAAGCCAACCACCAACCCGTGATTGGCATTACCGCTAATTATGCCAACGGAGACGCCGCCCTCCGCGATAAATATTATGAACAAGTGGTGCGTGCCGGCGGAACGCCTGTCATCATCCCGCCCGTGGCCGACAAAAACGCCATCATCAACACCCTTGAGCGCATCGACGGACTGTTGCTCACTGGTGGCGGTGACATCAACCCCTTGTGGTCTGGCGAAGAGCCATCGCCACAACTCCACTCCATCAACGCCACACGCGACGAGGCTGAGCTCCTCACGGTGCGTCTCGCCTACAACAGGCAGATACCAATGCTCGGGATATGCCGCGGCATACAAACCTTAGCCGTGGCATTGGGCGGAAAGGTGTGCCAAGACATCAACAGCTCCTCTCCCACCCTATCCGAAGGCTCCACCATGGCGGCTCGCGTCAAGCACTCGCAAGACGCCGACCGGCAAGAGCCGACCCACTCCATAAACATCAAGCCAGGCACCACGCTTCATGAGCTCTACGGCGACAAGCTGCTGGTCAACTCGTTCCACCACCAGGCGGTGGCGAAGACAGGTCCTCGGTTCAGCGTGGCGGCCACATCGCCCGACGGTGTCGTCGAGGCCATGGAGAGCAACGAATACAAGTCTATTATCGGCGTGCAGTGGCATCCCGAGTGGCTTGGCGATGAGGGTCTGCCGCTATTCTCGTGGCTTGTGGCAAGGGCGGCGGAGTTTTGCAAGGCAAAGGAGCTCCACGAGCGTGTGCTCACCCTCGACACCCATTGCGACACGCCGATGTTTTTCCCGCAGGGCGTGCGCTTCGACCAGCGCGACCCGCGCATCCTCTACGACTTGCACAAGATGACCGATGGTCGTCACGACGCTGTCATCATGGTCGCGTACATTCCGCAACCACAGCTTGGCGAGCAGTTCTCGCAAAAGGTGGACATTGCCGGAATAATAAAGCACAACCCTCAGCTGCAGGGCATTTCCACGCAGCTCTCCCCCACCCAATACGCCGACCTCATATTCGACAAGCTCGAACAGATTGTCGACGAGAATAGCGACTACATCAGCATCGCGCGCACTCCTGCCGACCTCTACGAGGACAAGCGCAAGAACCGCAAGTCGATAATGTTTGGCATCGAGAACGGTCTCGCCCTCAACCACGACCTGGCCAACGTGCGCCATTTCGCCCAGCGTGGCGTGGTCTATATCACTCTGTGTCACAATGGCGACAACGACATTTGCGACTCCAACCGCGGCTCGGCAATGCACAACGGCGTGTCGGAGTTTGGCGCCAAGGTCATACAGAAGATGAACGACGAGGGCATAATGGTTGACCTCAGCCATGCCTCGGAAAAGTCGTTCTACGACGCGCTCGACATCAGCCGCACGCCGATAGTATGCTCCCACAGCAACTGCCGCGCCCTGTGCGACGTGCCGCGCAACCTCACCGACGACCAGCTCCGCGCTCTCGCCGCCAAGGGTGGTGTGGCCCACACCACGCTCTATCATGGATTCTTGAGAAAGGACACGCCAGAGGCTTCTGTCATCGACGCGGTGAACCATCTTGAGCACGCCATCAGCATCATGGGCATCGACCACGTGGGCGTGGGCACCGACTTCGACGGCGACGGCACCGTACGCGGCTGCGCTGATGCCTCAGAGCTCATCAACTTCACGCTGCAACTCTTGCGCCGACACTATTCTGAGCGCGACATAGCTAAGATTTGGGGTGGCAACTGGTTGAGAGTGATGGCGCAAGTGCAATCAAGCAAGAAGCAACAATGAAAAAGAAAATCATCGTCATCATCGTGATAGCAATTATATGCGCCGCGGCGGTGTGGCTCTTCACCTGCGGCCCGCTCGCCCATAAGGAAGTGGAAAACGTAGAGGAGACTGAGGAGGTGGAAAAGTTACAACCCGTCGGGCCGGCGTTCAACGCCGACTCTGCCTATGCGTTCACCAAGGCGCAGTGCGATTTCGGGCCACGGCCAATGAACAGCGAGGCGCATGAGAAATGCCTCAAGTGGATTGAGGGTAAGTTCAAGGAGTATGGCTGTGAGGTGACGCTGCAAAAGGCGGACCTCAAAGGCTGGGACGGCACTAACCTCCACTCCACCAACATCTTGGCACGTAGCAACCCACAGGCCACCACGCGCATCCTCATCTGCGCCCACTGGGACTCTCGCCCCTGGGCCGACAACGATCCCGACTCGCTCAACTGGCACAAGCCCATCCTCGCCGCCAACGACGCGGCGAGTGGCGTGGCAGTGATGCTGGAGCTTGCAAGGCAGCTCAAGACTTCAGGTCAAAAGGCAGCCATCGGCGTAGACTTCGTGTGTTTCGACGCTGAGGACTACGGCGTGCCACAGTGGAGCGACACCCAGGACGACGGCTCGTCGTTCGCCCTTGGCGCGCAATATTGGGCAGAGAACATTCCCCACGGCTATGACCCACGCTATGGCATCTTGCTCGACATGGTGGGCGGTCAGGGCGCGCAGTTCTATCGTGAGGGCATGTCCATGCAATACGCCCCGAACATCGTGAGGAAAGTGTGGCGCGCGGCAAGGCAAGCCGGCTATGGCTCGTTCTTCCCCAACGACGAGGGTGGAATGATTACCGACGACCACCTGCCCGTGAATCAGACGGCGAAGATACCGTGCATCGACATCATACCTTATTATCCTACCTGCCAGCAGAGTTCCTTCGGACCCACATGGCACACCCTTGCCGACAACATGGACAACATCGACAAGAACGTGCTGAAAGCCGTGGGACAAACCATGATACAAGTCATTTTCAGCGAGAAATAGCAAGTCTTGAAAACTGAAAAACAACAAAGCGCGGCTGCCACGACCTTCGCCAAGCGATGGCAGGGCAGGGGATACGAGAAAGGGGAGAGCCAGACCTTCTGGATAGAGCTCTTGACCGATGTGTTTGGCGTGGAAGAGCCTTCCACCTTCATCCGCTTCGAACAGCAAGCCATGCTCGACCACACGTCGTTCATCGACGGCATGATACCCGCCACCCACGTCATGATAGAGCAGAAGTCGCTTGGCAAGGACTTGCGCCAGGCCATCAAGCAGAGCGATGGCACGTTGCTCACGCCTTTCCAGCAAGCGTAGCGATACTCAGCCGTGTTGCCTTACTCCGAGCGGCCGCGGTGGATAGTGACCTGCAACTTCGCCGAGTTCGACGTCTACGACATGGAGGTATGGTTCGGTGGAGTTTATCCACCAAAAGCCTCGCTATTGCTTGTGGCTTGGTGACTGCTCGCCAAAGGAAATCAAGGATATGGCGCTTTGCTATGAGCGAGTGGAGAATGTGAGAAACGTGCGCCTTGCCAGCAGCAGCGCAGGGACTCGCAAACTTGCCGATACGCCTACAAGATTCCATGTGGAGAATATGCCCGATGGTGATTCCATCATCGTACCATCAGTTTCTTCGGAAAAGCGCAAGTATGTACCAATGGGATTTATTCCCAAAGGAACTTTTGCCAGCAATCTTGTACTTCTCATCCCCAACGCCACCCTCTACCACTTCGGAATTTTGGAATCGAACGTCCACATGGCATGGATGCGGGCGGTATGCGGTCGCTTGGAAATGCGTTACCGCTACAGCAAGGACAACGTGTATAACAATTTCCCTTGGCCATCGCCCACTCCCGACCAACAGGCGAAGATAGAACAGAACGCCCAAGCCTTCTTAGCTGCCAGAGCCTTGTACCCCGACTCTTCGCTCGCCGACCTCTACGACCCTACGCTCATGCCGAAGGAGCTTCTCCAGGCTCATCGCCAGAACGACCGTGCCGTGATGGCAGCCTACGGCTTCTCCACCAAGATGACGGAGAGCGAATGCGTGGCAGAGCTGTTTAAGATGTATAGCGAGATGGTGGGGTAGGAAACAGTCGCTGCCAGATATTGGAAAATGCCGATAAAAAATTCAGCGTAAAAGTTTGGTTGTAAGAAGATTAAACAATATCTTTGCAAATATTACTTTTAAAGTCTGCATTATGAATAATACCATGACTATAAATATTGACATTCCCTCAGGAACCTCCATAGACATAGGCAAACTCACAGCCATGGCAACACAATATGTGCAACAATATATTTATGCCATGCAGAAAATACATCACGCGAAGACCAACAACGTGAAATCAACCACCGCATTTCGCAGTATGCGAGGGGCCCTGTCCTCAACATTGTCGTACGATGAGATGAAAGAAATCGCGTTGTCTGAAAAATACGATGTATGAGATTATTCTTCGATACTTGCACCATAATTGATTTTCTTTGTGGTCGGCAAAACGCTAATTTGGTTGATAAAATTCTAAAAGCGGCAGAAGAAAATGGATGGGAATGCTACATATCGGTAGGTTCTTTCTACACACTGACGTATCTGATAGAATTGCATCTGAAGCGAAATGGCTATAGCGACAAAGAGCAAAGGATTGAAAGGCTAAGGGAAATGTTGATTAACATATTGTCAACATTCTCTATTGCCGACATCTTTTCAGATGACTTGATAGATTCTGTCAACAACTACGACTTTACGGATTTGGAGGACAGTTACCAGTATAAGGCCGCAATGAAGGCAGAATGTAATTATCTCATAACCATTAATATCAGCGATTTTAAGGGTACTGACACGACAAGCATGAAAATCGTAACCCCAGCCGATTTTTTACCTCTGGCAAAGTAAGTTTATCGTGTTGCATAACTATCGAGCCGTAGGCGGAACTGTTCAAGAGGTTCAAGGCATACTAAAAGAAAATTCAGGACAAAAGGCTCTCTGAGAATCGCCCGTTTGAAAAAAGTCTTCCCTTTGTTCAATTCATGGCCATTCTCGGAAGAGTAGCGTAACAGTCTCATTAGCAAGCAGTTGCATATTTCACATTTCACAAGACAAAAAGAAGCAGGCTTGTCGCTTCACCATTACGGCGTAAAGGCATTGCCATTACGCCGTGAAGGCGATGGCATAAAACCAAAAACGCAATGGCATCACGCCGAAAACGTGATGCCATTGCGCCGTAAACGCGCCAAATGCGCGTTCCTGAAAGCAGTAGAGTGGGGCGGAAGGGTGCCAATTTTGTAGTTTTATCACCCTTTCGCTCTCTGGAACACGCTGCTGCCAAAGGTTAAAATCCAGCAATAATTTTTTACATCGCGAGATATACCTTCCCTTTATTTCGTGTCACTCGCGAAGTAGGGCACAAAGAGCATGTCGCCGTCAACCACTGACGGCGGTATGGTGTACATACCATCCCTGAACTGCGATGCCATCACGGTGGTCTCGGTGTAGCCCACCGACTTTTCGCCATCGAGGTTGCCGCCATGACGTATCACGAGCTTCGAAAAGCGGAAGCCAGGCGCCGGCACTGCCTTCACGCGTAGCGGCTTGCCATATTCCGCCGTCTTGCCAGTCACGGCACTGCCGTCGGCAAGGAGAATGTCGCCGTTGAGTCCGCCGCCAAGTCCGTCAACGCCACGGCTAAGGCTCACATGGTCGCCAGCGACAAATGTCTTGACCGATGGCTTGGAGCTTGTCGTGAAAAACGGGCGACTGTCAGGGCTGAGGATTATATCGTCGATATAAACGGCAAAGTCAGCCGTGAGATTGTGGGGCGACGTGGCATCGGCCACGACGAGCAGATTGCGAATGGTCACGCCATTGGCACCAGACACGGGAAACACCACGTCGTTCCATTGTCCGGCGACAAGCGGCTGCGTTGACTTGCTCCAAAACTGCTCCGTCATTGGCGACTGCCCGGGGCGGTCGTCGCGGTTGCCAAGCCCTATGAGCATGGCAGGCGATGCCTTTGGCGAATATATCTTCACGTGCACATACTGCGTCTTCTTGGTCTGGGCAAAAGGCTCCTTGAGACCTACAAGCGCGCCAAAGGTGTTGCTGCCAAAACGCGAACGCTGCAACGCCAGCACCCTGCGCGAGGCGTTTGGCACGAAATCGCGAATGGAGTCGGGAGCCACGAGATGGTTGGCCACGACTCTCACGTTTGCCGGCATGCGACCAGTGCGAAAAGGCGAGTTCTCCCACGTGTCGTACACGCCAATGGAAGCGTAGGAGTCTGGCGACTCAAAGTCGCACAGCTTGCGCTCCGCCGTCTGCGCCATGAGCGACAAGGGGAAGAGCAGAACCGCCGACAACAAGGATAGTTTACTGATATGCTTGAAATGGTTGGTCATCATTGTTATCTTTTATAGTCTTTATTCATCATGATTCATTCTTGCGTCCGCGTATTAGAACACCGACAAGCTCTGTATCAGCGGACACGCCCTGCTGTCGTTTATCGTCACGCGAAGGGCGCGCACCTTGTAGCCATCGCCTTCGTAGCTCCTTGCCGTGGACCCGTTGAGCGGCACGATGCGCTTATAGCCAATGGTCGTGGTGGCTATGTCGGTGGCACGCGGGGTGAAGTTCACGCCATCTTCGCTTGTCTCTATGGAGAACGACCTCACGCGCTGCCCGAGCTTGATGTGCTCCATGAGCTGCACATAGCGCACCGTCACAGGCGTCGCCCATGAGAGGGTTATCGTGGCCTTCGTGGTGCCGTCGTTGGTTGCCCAGTAGGTGTCGCTCTTGCCGTCGGTCATGTTGGATGGCGAGTAGTTGACGTGCGCTCCTGCCGCGCGCTCCTCGCTCACCTTTATGGAAGCCTTCTTGGCAAGGTCGTTGCCCAGTCGCGTCTTTAGCATCTGGCCAAGCTCTGCCATGCGGCGCGCCGTAGCATCGGGTATGCGCCCGCTAATGTCGGGCGGAAGGTTGAGGATGAGCGTGGCGTTGCGCCCCACCGTCTCAAGATACATCTGGAAGAGACGCTCGGCAGAGAGCACCTTCTCGTTTTTCTTCCAAAACCATCCGCCTGTCGTGGCCTTGGCGTCGCTCTCGCCCGGGGTCCACTGCCAGCCGTTCTCGCTGCCGCTCTCGGCGCTGCCCATGGACCAGCACGTCTCGCCGGCATGACCTGCCTCGTTGCCTATCCAGCGCACTTCGCCTCCCACGCCCCACATCACCACGTTGGGCAGGAGCGCGTGTATGGAGTCGCGCAGGTTGGGTATGTCGTAGAAGGTCTGGGCGTTGTCTATGGTGCGGTGCCCCGTGGTGCCCTTGCCGCCATAAGCTCCGCCGTAATAGCCGGCGTGGTCGCCGCCCGTGGCGCCGTCGAACCACATCTCAAACTGGTCGCTGCCATACTTGGCCAGCTCCACGCACTGTGGGAAAAACACCTTCTTGGCATAGTTGTCGGTATAGTTGCCATCGGCGTCTTTCTCGCCCCAATACTTGCTGCTCAAGTCCCACGGCGATACATAAAAGCCGTATTTCATCTTCAACTTGCGCGCCGCGCGCGCGAAGTCGCGCGGTATGTTGGTCTTGCGGGCGTTGGCGGTGGCAGAGTGGAGCACGCTGTGGGTGGTCGTGGCCGTGGGCCACAGGCAGAATCCGTCGTGGTGCTTCACCACGGCGATGCCGCCCTTCATGCCAGCCGACTTAGCCACGCGCAACCACTGCTCGGGGTCGGGCACGCGGGTCGGGGCAAAAGTGGCCTCGTCTTCCGTGCCGTCGCCCCACTCCTTGCCGGTGTAGGTGTCCATGCCATAGTGGAAGAAGGCATAAAACTCAGTCTCGTTCCACAGCATTTGTCGGCGACTCGGCACGGGGAACACAGGCCGTGGCGTGTTCTCGGGATTGGCGACCTTGAACTGCATGAGCTGAAACTCGCCCTTATCGCCTTGGGCAGACGCCGCGACCGGAGACGCGACAAGACACAAGCCCAATAAAAATTTCTCGGTAATGTTCATATTTGATTGTTTATCGTTTTCATGGCGCTTTCGTGATAAAGCACTACAAAAATACTACAAAAATGCAGACAGGGCAAATTTTTACGCATCAAAAAAAGACCGGCTCCACACGAAGCGGAACCGGTCTCATGTTTATTTCGCCTTGCTAATAGCTCGCAAACAACCTTGTTTACTCAACGTCCTTAGGACCCTGACCAGCAACCATAGGCCAACCTGGGTTCTGGTAAACGTTGGAGGTGGAGAGGTCGGTCTGGTCGCCTGAGGCAGTCTGACGGAACGTGCTCTGCGGCAACGGCGACAAATAGTGAGCCGGGGTGAAGTGATAGCCGTTGAACACGGAGTTGTTCACGCTCGAAATCTGGTACGGGCGAATGTAGTCGCCGCTGATGCTCTTGTCGCTCATGTTGCCCTTGCCGTCGGCAACGCTCACCTGCACGAGGTTTGTGGTGCCGTCAAGCCAAGCGCCCTCGTACACAGTGCCCCAGTATTTCATACCCTCAATCTGGTAGCCATTCACCTGGTCGCAAGCGCGCCAGCGCTTCAGGTCGGCCCAACGCATGCCCTCGCCGATGAACTCATCGCGGCGCTCGCGGCGGATGTTGTAGGTCGTGGCATCTACAAGCTTGCCGTGAGAGTAGGCGCCGAAGTCCCATTTAGCCTCCTCTGCCATGTTAGTGGCGGCGATGGTCTTGTGGTAGTCGGGATCAACCTTGGCGCGTTTGCGCAGCGCGCGCCAATACTTGTCGGCAGTGGCGTCGATGGTGTTGTTGCGAAGCCAAGAAGCCTCCATGTAGTTGAGCAAAGCCTCCGTGCCACGGAAGACGATGCTTCCGCTCTCGCCGTAGTCGTGGTTCAAGCCCTGCTGAGAGTCGTAGTTCTTGCCCTTCTTCAAGGCGAAGCCGGTCACCATGCGGGTCTCGTTGTTGCCCTTCACAGTCCATGAAAGGTCGGTCGGTATGGCGCCCTCGCTGGTATAGTTCTCGATTGAGCCGTCTTGCTTGGTGAAGATCTGTATGCGCGAGTCGCGGTTCTGCAGAGTAGCCTTCACGCCCTTGTTCTCCCACTCAGGGTTGTAGCCAGAGCCAGCGGCATAGATAGGCAGACCGTTGCGCATGAGGAACGAGTTGACCAAACCGCGTGTCCAGCCCGTGCCGCCACCGTTGCGCTGGAGCTGCATCTGCACGTTGTGGGTGACGTTAGCCTTAGCCTTGTCGAAGGAGCGATACATGATGACCTCGCTGTAGCCGCTCATGTCCTTGTCGCAGAACATGGTGTAGTAAGGATTGAGGCTGTTGAGACTTGCATCCTGGCCCTCGGCTGCATCGGTGTTTTGCACGAGATTGTCCACGAGCTTGTCGCCAAGTTCCTTCGACGACTTCATGGCTTCCTCAAGGAAGTGGTTGATAGAGGCGTCGATGTCGAAGCCTTGCACGTCCTCTGCCTTGCCTGGCCACCCTGGACCACCTGGCACGAAGGCCGTGCCCTTGTGATACTTCTCCCATGTGCCCTCAAAGAGAGCCACACGTGAGCGGAGCAGGAGGGCGGCATCGCGAGAGATGCGGTTCTTGCCGCCAGGCGTTGACGTGCCGAGATAATCGAGAGCCTTGTCGAGGTCGTCGAGGATAAACTGTGCCACCTTGTTGCGCGGCTCACGCTTTGAGGCGGCGAGCAGCTCATCGTAGTTGTCGTTGAGCACACCCTCGAATATCGGGCAGTCGCCTATGTTCTGTAGCTTGTCGAAATAAGCGTAAGCACGGAGGAAATAGCCCTCACCGATGTAGTGGCGGATGTTGGCGTCGGAGCCTGTGATTTGCTTTGCCTCATACTTCGGCAGCACCTGCGCGAGGAAGTAGTTGCAATCACGAATCTGGTAGAAGTTCCAAGCCGCGCCACGCGAATTGGCGGATGTCGTGGAGCCAACCTGCCACTCGCCAGGGGCCCAACGACTCGAATAGTTGACGGCGGCCTGGTTGTCGGTGGCGTTGTCGGCGGCGAACGTGCTCAAGCCATAACTGCCCTGAGGTATTGACGAGAAGAATCCGTAGAGATTCACGGTGTAGGCAGCCAAGTCGGCCTCGCCTGTGAAGAAGGATGCCGGTGTGACGTTGCTCTCCGGTTCCTTGTCAAGGAAGTCGTTGCAGCTTGTCAAGCCGAGCGACGCGCTCAACACGAGCATTGAAATATATTTAAGCTTCATACTTTGTTTCCTTTCTATAATCTATAAGATTGATGATGCTTTAGAATGTAACACTAAGACCAAACGAGAATGTCTTTGACAGCGGGTAGGTCTTGCCTATCTCACCGTTGTAGCCAGCGCCTATGAGCTCTGGGTCACCAGCCTCGGTGAAGTTGGTGATGGTGAAGAGGTTCTCGGCTGAAACGAAGAGGCGGAGTTTCTCGACATAGAACCTCTGCGTGATGGTTCTCGGGATGGTGTAGCCGAGGGTGAGGTTCTTCAGACGGCAGTAAGCGGCGTTTTGCAGATAGCGCGTCTGCGTGTAGGTGTCACGACCGCCACCCCAGTTGGCACGCGGATAGTAAGCGTCCTTGTTGTCCTCACGCCAGTAGTCCTCGTGGAACTTGAAGCCCGTGGCCTGCCACTTGCCCGTGCCGACAGCACCCCAGAACACTGCGCCTCCGGCAGCGTAGTCGCGCTTGAGCGTGCCCTGGAAGAACACCTTGATGTCGAAGCCCTTCCAAGCGGCGTCGAGGTTGAGACCGAAGTTGTAGCGCGGCGTGGAGTTGCCAATGATGCGCAGGTCGCCGTGGTCGGCGAGCGTATACTGTCCGTTGTTCACCTTGCCATCGTTGTTGAGGTCGGCATACATGATGTCACCTGCCGTCCAACCGCTTCCGAGCGAGCTTTGGTCGGCCTTGGCGAGGTGGGCGTCCATCTCCTCCTGGCTGTTGGCAATGCCCACGGTGGTGTAGCCCCAGATGTCGCCGAGCTTGGCACCGGCATAGTAGGAACCGAGGTTCTTCGACGGGTTAGGATACTTGTCGATGGTGACCTGGTTGTCGCTCAGCACGAGAGAGGCTCCATAGCTGAACTGGCCTATGACGTCGCGCCAGCTGATCTGCAAGTCCCATCCCTTGGATGTCATGTCGAGGTTGTTCACGCGTGGCGCGGCGGCGCCGAGCACGTCGGGAAGCTCAGGAGCGGGACCCACCATGTCGTAGGTCTTGCGCTGGAAGTAGCCGAACGATCCTGTCAAGCGGTTGTTGAACGCTCCCCAGTCGAGACCCACTTCCCATGTGCGGCTCTTCTCCCATGTGAGCGAAGACGACACGAGCGAAGGCTGCGACGCGATGTTTGGCTTCTCGCCATTGATGAGCCAACTGCCTGCCTGTGAGTTGAATCCTATCGTAGGATAGAAGGGATACCAGTTGTCGGTGTTCTGGTTGCCGAGCTGGCCCCAAGAAGCGCGGAGCTTCAATGTGTTGACATACTTTTGCAGAGGCTCCCAGAACTTCTCCTGCGCGATGTTCCAACCTGCGGAGAACGACGGGAACACGTTCCAACGATTGGCGCGGAGGAAGCGTGACGAGCCATCGTAACGGATGTTGGCCTCGAAGAGGTAACGACCGGCATAGTCGTAGTTCAAGCGGCCAAAGAAGCCCGCCGTGGTCCATGACTGGTATTCGCCAGAGGCTTTCGGGTTTGTTGTCGTGGTATTGAGAGTGGGCAGACCCGACATGATGCCGTCCTTCTGTCCCGTCAAGTTGCGGTAACGGAACCACTCGCTCTGGAAACCGCCCATGACCTTGAAGTTGTGATCACCAAATGAGTGGGCGTACTCGGCAAAGAGGTTCGGGTTGAAATAGTTTGACTTATAAGAGTACTCATACACGCTCGACGTGGAGTTGGCAATGACATACGGGTTGTTGTCGCAGTCGTAGCCGTAGACCGTCTGCCAGTCGCGGTGATTGAACTGCGTGATGATGCGATAGTTGAGTTCGGCATTGAGGGTGAGACCCTTCAACGGAGTGGCCACAAACGAGAGCTGCTGCGCTATGCGGTCGGTCTGGTTCTTGGCGCGTCCGCCGCTTTGGAGCTGCGCTATGTTCGACTCTGGCACGTAGTGGCCGTTAGGGTCGGTAACGGGCACGATAGGCCAATAGCGGCACATGTTGTGGTAGAACACGTCGGTGCCATTGATAAGGTCGGTAGGCGAGTCGAAGTCAACACGTGAGAAACGTGTGTTGTAGGTCATGCGCAACCATTTGGCCAACTGTGCCGAGACCTTGCCAGTCAAGGTATAGCGCTTTTGGCTGTCATCGCCATGCTTGAGAAGACCACCACGGTCAAGGTAGTTGGCAGACACATAATATTGTATGCGGTCATCGCCACCATTGAGACTGAGGGTGTGCTCCTGCGAGAACGAGTTGCCGAACTGCTCCTTGAGCCAGTCAGTGTTGCCCAATGGCAGGATAGGCGTGTCGTCCCAAACCTCCCAGCGGTTGTTGCCGTTCTTGAACATCTTTTGCATCGACGGGTCGGTCTGCGCCTTCTTTATCTGCGCGAGCTTGTCGTCGGTGAACCAAACGCCGGCACCCGAACCCACGGAAGCATCGTTCATGTACTTGGCCCATGTGTAGGAGTCCATCATCTCCGGCATGTTGAGCGGAGAGTCGAAGCGGAACGAGTTGTTGTAGTTGATAGAGGCCTTGCCCTTCTTGCCGCTCTTTGTGGTGATGAGAATCACGCCACCAGCAGCACGCGAACCATAGATTGAGGAAGCCGAAGCGTCCTTCAACACGGAGATGTTGTCGATGTCCTGCGGGTTAAGGGCATTCATGTCACCTTCCATGCCGTCGATGAGCACAAGCGGAGACACTGAAGAGCCTGCGCCGATGGTACCAGTGCCACGGATGTTGAACGACTTGGTGGAGTTAAGCGTACCGCCACTGCTTGGCGTGGAGAAGTTCATGCCAGCCACGGCACCCTGCAAGGCGTCAACAACCGAGTTGACAGGACGGGCTGAGAGCACCTTGGAGTCGACGGTTGAGACGGCACCAGTGAGGTTGACCTTTTTCTGCGTGCCGAAACCCACGACAACGACCTCGTCCAAGGTCTTCTTGTCTTCTTCAAGCGTCACGTCCAATGGAGCACCAGTCCACTTTACGGTTTTAGTGACATAGCCAATGTAGGAAATCTGGATAGTGGCACCACGTTTTACCCCACCCAGTTGGAAATTTCCGTCAATGTCAGTCACCGTGCCGAGGCTTGTGCCTTCGACAACAACCGAGGCACCAACAGCTCCTTCACCAGTGGCGTCTTTGACAACGCCCTTGCACACTCCATCGTTCTGTTGCAAAGAACTCAGATGAGTAGCGTCGTTTGCGCCAGCAGCGTATGCCATTTGTCCACCGCTAAACGAAGCAGCAGCCAACAATGCCACGAACATGCCGGCAGTCTTGACCTTCTTGTTCATAAGTAAATTGTTTTTGATATTGTTTTTAATCTGGTTTTAAAATTTTCACAGCACAGGTCGTGTACCACCCACAAAGATAGGGAAAATTTTATTACCATTAAACATGTTAAACGATATTTTATTCTTCGGTTAAACATATTTAACCAAATCAAGATTCACGGTGCCCATACATACATTTCTTATATTCATACACAATGTCATGGCGCGATAATGTCCTTATCAGTATGAAACCGTGTTTTTGCTCCAAGTGGCAATTTTTAATATTATTTTTTGCAGTCGTTATGCAAATAGGTTGTAACTTTGCGTAACGATGCGCGAAATAAAATGAAAAGACTGATTATCATATTGCTCCTCGTGTTTCCGCTCCTCGCCATGGCGCAAAGCAACAACGGCGTCAACCCTGAGGACATGGAAGTGGACATGGACAACCCTACATTCGTGCCAATGGTAAAGATTGGCAAGGTGAAGCAGGGTAGGGACTCCATACAATATGTGGAGCTCAACAACATTTGGGTGTATCCTCAACCGGTGTTCCAAAACGCCCGTCAGCGTGCCGCATACAACCGCTTGATATACAACATAAAGCGCGTGTTGCCAATAGCCAAGGAATGCGACAGGATAATCATAGAGACGGGTGAATACCTGGAACTGCTGCCCAACAAAAAAGCCAAGGACGCACACATGAAAGTGGTGGAGCAAGACATAAAAAGGGAATACACGCCACGCGTGAAGAAGCTCACCTACTCGCAAGGCAAGCTGCTCATCAAGCTCATAGACCGCGAATGCAACAACTCATCCTACGACTTGATAAAGGCATTTCTCGGTCCTATTAGAGCTGGCTTCTACCAGTCGTTTGCCTGGATTTTCGGCGCATCGCTGAAGAAGTCGTATGACCCCAACGGCGCCGACCGCATCACGGAACGCATAGTGAGACAAGTGGAAGCAGGACAACTGTAGATGATTCGGCTGACAACGGGCGTTTTTTTCGCTATATATACGTTGTCGGCCTATAACAGCTCGTTTATCTCATCTACCGACTTATTCATCGTTTTGGCAACAGTAGCTATTGGCATTCCGCTGTCGACCATGGCCTTGACCATATTCCTTATCTGCTCTCTCTGCTGAGCAAGCTG
>DAIOUH010000020.1:0-1946 GCA_036751585.1 Prevotella sp.
TGTTGCTTTCTCGTGCCGACCAGACTTCCCAACGTTATTATAGTCTTTCTTCCGAGATTCTAAATCATCGCAAGGAATATTACGACCATTTGGAGGAAGCTCAGAAAGGGTCTTTGGATATTACGCCGTGGATACAGTGGTTCTTGCAAACTTTGAAGTTGGCTTTGGAACATGCCTTACAGAAAACGGAGAATGTAGTTCGCAAGGCTCAGTTTTGGGACACGCATCGTACGATGGCCTTCAATGACCGTCAGCGTAAGGTGCTCAATATGCTTCTCGATGGTTTCGATGGAAAACTCAATTCGTCGAAATGGTACAAGATAAACCATTGCTCGCAAGACACCGCAAACCGTGACATCAAGGACTTGTTGGCTAAAGGCGTGTTGAGGCAGACTGACGAGGGAGGGAGAAGCACTAATTATGAATTGATGCCAAGTTAGGAAGAATATTTTTCTTTGATATATGTTACTCGTGCGATGTGGTTGGTGGCCACATCGCACGAGTGCGTTTTTTATTGTCCCTTTACAGGCTCGCTACTTTGAGCAATGCCTACTATGCAGTAAGTAAGCTTTACAAGAAATATATGGAAGCTTTTCGTACCTTATTATTCCATATAAAGTTTCAATGTAGTGGTCTTGTCGCCAACGTTCACGTCCTTGGTTTGCTGCACGCCCTTGGCGTTCATGTATTTAATGGTATATGCCTGGTTCTTCTCAACCTTGAACGTGAGCACGTCGTTCATGTCCTGTGTGGCGCTCGTGCTACGTCCGCCGTAGAGCTGCTTGTCGCCTTTGAACACGTCCAAGTTGGTAGCCACGCGGTCGCCAGATGCCTCGGCGTGATCCTTGTCCTTGAACACCATTATCCTCAGGTCCACGTGATTGCCGTCAGATGGAGTGGCTGCCAATTGTGCCCTGTATAAGCTGGTGTATCGGTCGGTCACGTTTTCAGCGTGCACATAGCGGATGTTCATGTCCCAAACCAGTGGGAAGTAAGTGCCGGTGGGCTTGAAAGACGCGGCATAGATGGCCTTGTTCAAGTCTTCCTTGATGGCCTTGCCAGCATCGGGCAGAAACCACGACTTGTCCAAGTCGTCGGAAGGATAATACTCCGTGAAGTGCCACTTGCCGTCAACCCACACTTCGCTCCAGTTGTGGTTGCCACGGTTGTCGTGCCAATTGGGGGTCCCTGCCACGCGCGATGGTATTCCCACCGCGCGGAAAGCGTCGGTCAGCAAGATGGAGAGACCCGAGCATGAAGCCATGTGTTGGCGCATCGACTCATAAGGAGCCTGGTCTGCCTTTTCACGCTTCGTGTTATAATCTACCATCACCTCGTCGCGGATATTCTTGTTCACGGAGTCTATCGCCTCGCGCATGGTCGTGCAATGTGCCACGTATTTCTTGAAGCGTTCATAGAAATCCTTGCGCCAGTTCTCGCGGACCTCGTTAAGGTTGACATAAGGCAGCACGTCGTTCAAGAATATGTCCGTGGGAACCTCTTTTGCCCATGCAAACTCATTCCTTGCCTTGTAAGCATACTGCACGTTTTCTTTCAAGAAATCGGAAGTCAGGGTCTTGGCATCCCTTTCGGGCATGTAGGAAATCAAGAACGCCATGCCTTCTTTCTGGTCGGCTGGAACTTCCTTCAACGCCTTTTTCAGCTCTTTGGCGTTGGCACCGGCTGTAATCATGGCCTTGTCAAGCAACCCATGATACTTTTGGGGCACTCCGGCATATTTGCCTTTGGCAAAAGCTGACAGCGACAAGCCCAAGGCAAAAAACACGAGTACAAATACACTTTTAATTTTCATATTTACAAAAAAAACAATGATTATTCTTCCGCATTGTAGCCTTTGCCATACTAAAGGCACGACTAATTCTTTGCGAAGTTAATGCAAATAATTGAGAACGGCAAACTTTTTAAGGAAAAGGCTTGACAAAAAA
>DAIOUH010000020.1:2046-27680 GCA_036751585.1 Prevotella sp.
ACCAATCGGGTGATTTCTTGAGGTTTTACGCCCCATCTTGGCGCTATGAGCAGGCGAGGTGGGGTCTCGCTGACAAAACGTTCCATCACGATGTCTGGGCGCAGGCGAGGCAAATACTCGACGAGCAAGTCAACGTATTCGTCCATGGAGAACAGGTGAAAGGGATGTTCCTCATATTCTTTGGCCATCATGGTGTCTTTGACGATTTGCAGTTGATGGAGCTTCAGAATGTCGATAGGCAGGGAAGAAATTATGTCCGCTTGCCGAAGAATCTCCTTCTTGTCTTCCCCGGGCAAGCCAAGGATGACATGGGCGCAGGTGTATATGCCCCTTTTGTGTGTCTCATCAATGGCCAGACGGCTGCAAGCGAAGTCGTGTCCTCGGTTGACGCGTCGCAAGGTCTCATCGTTGCAGCTCTCCACGCCATATTCCATGATGACCAAGGCTCGCCGCGACAAATCCGCTATATAGTCGAGCTTTTCCTTGTCTATGCAATCAGGCCGCGTGCCGATGACAATTCCTATCACGTCTTCCACGCTGAGGGCTTCTTCGTACATGGCTTTCAATTTTCGCAGTGGGGCATAGGTGTTGGAATAAGCCTGGAAGTAGGCCAAATATTTCGTGCCCGCCTTTTTCCTGCCGAAAAATCTCTTGCCGTCCTCCAGTTGCAGGGTTATGCTTTTTCGCCTGTCGCAATAGGAAGTGTTGAAAGCGTCGTTGTTGCAAAACGTGCATCCGCCTGTTGATAGTCGTCCGTCACGGTTAGGACACGAGAATCCCGCGTCCACGGCAAGTTTCTGCACCCTGCATCCAGTCTTTTGTCTTATCCATGTACCGAAATTGATCATGTCATTCGCGTGTCTTAATTGATAAACCAGTTTTCCGGCTGCAAAGTTACTATTTTGTTTTTTGTTATGTTCGGGTGTTATCCATTTATCGATTGCTTACACATTATTTATTATATGCGAGTGTATTTTAATTAAAATGTAAACATATTTGCTTGCTTTGATTGACTATTCGTTTAATAATAAATAATGCAATGCGTTGATAAACAGAATGTTATTATCGTTGGTAACATTTGGTGCATATTTTGAAAACAAACCGTGCACCTTAAATATTTGCTGTTTTTAACTCCAAACTTCTTTTATTCGTAGCTTTGCAACCGAGAAAAAGACAGGGGCGGCAAAACCAATGATTGATGCCTTTGTTTTAATCGAAAAATAAGATTTAACAACTAAACTATTCATAAACTAAAAACGTACAGTTATGAGGAAAACCTTATACAACAAAGGTAGCATAAAATCGACTTTATGCAAGTGTGCGCTCGCGACAACATTACTCTTCCCGGGAATGAACGTGTTGTCGGCGGGAACTGTATTAGCTGGTCCCATTAAAGGAAAAATCGTATCAACCACTGACAATGAACCCCTTATCGGTGCTTCTGTCCAAGTGCTTGGCCGCAAGGTCAACGCTATCACCGACATGGATGGCAACTTCACGATTGATGCCAACGAGGGCGAGACCCTCGTGGTGAGCTACATTGGCTTCGTGGAGCAGAAAGTAAAGGTAAATGGCGACAATCTCGACATTAAACTTAAAGAAGAGTCGCATTCGCTCAACGATGTCGTTGTCATAGGTTACGGTGTTCAGAAAAAGAAGCTCGTCACAGGTGCCACCGTGCAAATGAAAGGCGAGGACCTCGCCAGGCGCAACACGGGCAACGCCCTTCAAGCAATGCAAGGCCAGACCCCAGGCGTGAACATCATCTCTGAGAGTGGGCAGCCTGGTTCAGGCATGAAGGTCATCATCCGTGGCCAGGGTTCCAACACCAACAACAAGCCTCTTTACGTTATCGATGGCATTCCGGGTCTTGACATCACCACTGTCAACCCTTCGGATATTGAGTCGATAGATGTATTGAAGGATGCTGCCTCCGCCGCCATCTATGGTGCCCAGGCTGCCAACGGTGTTGTGATCGTGACGACAAAGAGCGGAAAGAAAGGCCACGCGCAGGTGACATTCGATGGCTACTATGGCTGGCAAACGGTTGCCAAGAAGGTCAAGATGCTCAACGCCAAGCAGTACATGGACCTCATGGACGAGCAAAACATCAACTCTGGCGGCAAGGCTTACGACTGGGCCTCTATCAAGTCGATTCACGACGCCAATGGCAATATCTACGACACCGACTGGATGGATGCCATGTTTGAAGGCTCGGCACCAGTGCAGAACTACACTCTCGGCGTGAATGGCGGCAACGACACGAGCACCTACGCCGTTTCACTTGGCTATTTCTCGCAAGACGGTATTGTGGGCGGCAACAAGGCAAGCAACTATGAACGCTACAATTTCCGCACCAACATGGAGCAGAAGCTCTATGGCAACCTCTTGAAGATTGGTGAGAACTTGGCGTTCTCTTATGTCAAGAACCACTCCGGCATCACTGGCAACATGTACAACAACAAGCTCCGTGGAGCTTACGCCACGTCTCCTCTGCAGCCCATTTATCTCCAGCAGGACGGTCGTGCCGACCTCAACAACGGTTACTCTTATTCCACGGCGAGCGACTGGAACCAGTATGACGGCAACCCCGTGGCAGCGCTGTATCGCGGCAACAACTTGACCGACGCGCAAAACTGGGTGGCTAACGTCTATGCCGAGTTGCAACCCATCAAGAACCTGCGCATCAAGACGTTGCTCGGTTTCAACCACAACTCAAGCGCTTACAGGGCATACAATCCACAATATGTTTCAACGACCAACGACCAGCGCACAACGCCGTCAATGGTAGACCAGAACATGTACAAGGGTTGGACGCTCACATGGACCAACACTGCCATGTATGATTGGAAGTGGGGACTCAATCAGTTCAACTCCATGATTGGCATGGAGGTGGAACGCTCACAAGGCGACAACCTCAGCGGCAACAACACGTTGCTCGACATATACGACAAGTGGTCTACGGCTTATGTGAGCAACGACCGCAACGGTCATACCGGTCAGACCCTTGGCTATCCAGCTGAGGACTATCGCAGAATATCTTATTTTGGCCGTCTCGGTTGGAACTACAACGACAAATACATGGCCAACTTCACTCTCCGTGCCGATGGTTCGTCACGTTTCGCTAAGAGCCATCGTTGGGGCTGGTTCCCATCCATATCGGCAGGTTGGGTAGTGACAAGCGAGGACTTCATGGAGCCTACGCGCTCTTGGCTCGACTTCTTCAAGATTCGTGGCAGCTGGGGTCAGGTTGGTAACAACAATATCGACCCGTTCCTCTATGCGGCAACAGTAACTCTCGACGGTGCCGGCTATAACTTCGGCACTGGCAAGGGATCCACATTGAATACCAACGGTGCCATCTCCGATCGACTTGGCAACTCCGACCTCAAGTGGGAGACATCAGAGCAGACAGACTTCGGTTTTGATGCCCGCTTCCTCAACTCTCGTCTGGGCATGAACTTCGATTGGTACTACAAGAAGACAAAAGACTGGATCGTGCAGGCTCCGGTGCTCGCCACGGCAGGCGCAAAGGCACCTTATATAAATGGTGGTGACGTGACCAACAAGGGCTTTGAGCTCGGCTTGACATGGAATGACCACATTTCCAAGGACTTCAACTACAACATTGGGGCCAACGTGGCATACAACAAGAACCAGGTGGACAAGATTCCTACCGAGGGTGGCATCATCCACGGCTATGGCAACAACTCTACCAACGCCAACATCATGTTCAACAACCAGCCGGAGTTCTTCCGTTGCCAGAATGGTCACGCCATGGGCTTCTTCTGGGGCTACAAGACTGCAGGCATATTCCAGAACCAGAAGGAGATTGACGATTGGAAGGCAGCTGGCAACGGCGTATTACCAAACACGGCACCTGGCGACTTGAAGATTGTGGACCAAGACCACAACGGCACTATCGACGATAAGGACAAGATTGACCTCGGCAACGGCATACCAAAGTTCAACTTCGGTTTCAACCTTGGCTTCAACTACAAGCAGTTCGACTTCTCCGCCACGTTCTCTGGCGCTGCAGGATTCAAGGTGGCCAATGGCGGCTACCGCAACTGGGGCAACTCTCAGAAGAGCAACTACACCGCCACGTTCCTCGATCGCTGGCATGGTGAAGGCACGTCAAACAAGCTGCCTCGCTTGACCAACGATGACCACAACTGGACAAACTTCTCTGACATCTATCTCCAGGACGGCGACTATCTGCGCATTGCCAACGTCACGGTGGGCTACGACTTCTCAAAGCTCATCAACCTGAAGGCCATATCTCAGGCACGCCTCTATTTCCAGGTGCAGAACCTCTATACCTTCACATCGTATGACGGAATGGATCCAGAGGTCGGCTTTGGCGAGATGGCTTGGATGTCCGGCATCGACACGGGCTCTTATCCTCATGCCCGTACATTCATCGTAGGTGTAAACGTGAAATTCTAAAAGTTGATTAACCATGAACGCATTAAAAACAAACATAATACTTTTGGGTCTTGCCGGAATGATGTTGACATCATGCACCGACAGTTTCCTCGATACGTCATCGAAGACGACCCTTACATCAACCAACTTCTATAAGACCCAATCACAGGCTGAGTCGGCTGTCGTCGGTTGCTATGACCAGTATCAGCGCACTGTTTCCAACGGCAGTTGGCCTACGCTCTACCAGGCGGCAGAGACAATGGGCGATGACTGCTTTGGCGGTGGCGGCTCAGGTGACCTCACCAACAAGCTGCTTGACCGAATGGACCAGTCGTACAACACTGCCGAGACCAACATCTTTGGTGGCATCTGGGGCGACTACTACAAGTGCATATACAACTGCAACTTGCTCATTGCCTCGCTCGACAACATCCAGTTCACGTCCGACGATGAGCGCAAGACCATTGAAGGTCAGGCTCGCGCCATTCGTGGCCTCGCTTATTTCGACATGGTGAAGATGTTTGAGAACGTGCCTCTCCTCACCGAGCCTTCCTCAGAGAAGGTGCCTCAGGCCAAGCCGGATGAAGTCTACAAGCAGATTGTTGAGGACCTTAAATATGCCGCCGACAATATTCCTGCCGGCGAGTTTACCGACAACAGTGCCACGCTTGGCCATATCTCTCGTTATGCGGCTGGCGCAATGCTCGCCCGTGTTTATCTCTTCTACGATGGAGTGTACAACAACAACGAGTTCAAGACCATGCCTGGCGATTTCACCAAGGCAGATGCCTTGAAATATTGCGAGGACGTGATAAAGTCGGGTTACTATAAGCTGGAGGACAACTTCGCCGACCTGTGGCCAGGCTCTTCCACGAAGCCTTCCAAGAAGGAGGAAGGCCGCAAGACCACCTATAAGGAAGACAGCAAGGAGCTGCTCTGGGTGGTGAAGTTCAACAACGACCAGAACTGGTCCAACACCAACTACAATGGCAACCGCTTTGTCATCAACATCGGCATGCCAGGCGTTTGGTCTGCGCCTTATGCCTTCGGTTGGGGCGCGTGCCCAATCACCCCTCACGCAAAGAGCATCTTCACGCCTGACGATAAGCGCGGAGAAGCCACAATCATTGACACTCGCAAACTTACATGCACCAATGGCCAGAAGGCTTACGACCAGCAGATTACCCAGGACGTAGGCGACTTCACTGGATATTTCATCAAGAAGTATACCCCGATGTGCTACAGCGACGGCACGTCCATGGTTGAGGCCGAGAGCGATGTGGCAGGAGCCAACTTCATGACCTCGCAGGATCAAGACTGGGTGCTCATGCGCTATGCCGACGTGCTGCTCATGGCCGCCGAGCTTGGCAGCCCCAATGCCGCGCAATATTACAACCTCGTGACCTATCGCGCCTATGGCAATCACAACCACGACGTTTCTGCCGCTCCCACACGTGAGCAGATATGGGAAGAGCGCCGCAAGGAGTTCATGGGCGAGGGCTTGCGCTACTTCGACCTGCGTCGTCAAGGTCTCGATGCTTTCGTCAAGGCCATAGCTGGTCAAGCCACCGACAACGGACAGGAGACGGGCAAGCCGTCTATGGTCTATATCAACAAGGAGCACACTACTATCGCTCAAACCTTCAAGGAGCAGAACATACGTGAGAAACGCGGATTCTGGCAGATTCCAAGTTCTGAGATTTCGCTTTCGGGCGGAGTCTACAAGCAGAATCCTGGATGGTAAACAAGACAGGATAACACAGTGTAATTATAGGTGAAAGTTTAATTGTTTATCATGGGTTAGCCACGGGCGGCAGGTTTATTTACCATTAAAGCTGTCGCCCTGGCTTTTTTGAAAAACGATTATAGCACGACACAACTGAAAAAAACACGATAAAATGTGAATGAAAACAATCGGAAAAGACATATAATGATTACTTTTGTGACGTTTAACGACACATATCTTCAAGCCTAAGATTTAATCATATGCTAATGACACAATCCAACGAAGCTCTATTCACGCCCTTGGCGCGTATTCTCGCTTTCATCTTTTCCGCATTCACGCTATGCTCATCTGTCATGGCGCAAAGTCTCGATTTCAGGTGTCTCGACACCTCCATGGGTCTTGCCGACAGCCATGTCAGCGACATAATGAAGGATCATAACGGTTTCTTGTGGATAGGCACGGCGGCTGGCTTGAGCCGCTTCGATGGATTCAGGTTCAAGAATTTCTATTCCAATACCGCCGACAAATCTTCAATAATCAGCAATCAGATAGAGAGCCTCGTGGAGGATAGGCATGGCAATATATGGGTGCAGACCAACGTGGGCTATTGCATCTATGACCCTCAGACCGAGAGCTTCAACAACAACGTGGCTGGCTGGATGACCCAGCACGGCATGAAGGGCACTCCCAATCGCGTGTTTGTAGATTCAAAGGGAAACTTTTGGATAGCTGTCAACGGAAAGGGATGCTACTTTTATGATACCTCCAACAACACTTCACACCTGTTTGCCATTGGCAAGGGAAAAGGCAACATTCCCAATGGAACCATCACTGGAATCACGGAGCGAGGTGCGTCGCTCGTCATCTCGTTGGAGAACGGCACGCTTGTAAGGCTTGACGGGCTTGCCAAACGCGTAGTTTGGGTCAATAGGACCCTGACAAGGAAATTCGGCTATCATGCCCACTATTATAGCACGTTTATCGACTCGCACTACAACTATTGGGTGAGCAATCACGTGTTGGGGCAAACGAGTGTCTACTCGTGCAAGGCACGGCGTTGGTTCTATTCGCCCACTGAATTTTTTGCCTCGCTGGGCATGAAAGGCATGTGCGATGTCTTCGTTAAAGACCTAAAGGAGGACAGCCATCACGACCTATGGCTCGCGACCGAACACGAGGGTTTGTTCATAGCCAACTTCACAAGGCGCATGCTGCGCAATGTCACATACGATGCCAAAAGTCCCAACTCGCTGCCAGACAACACCCTCCAGAGCATTTACATCGACCGTGCCGGCGCGGCATGGATAGGTACCTACAATAATGGCATTGCTTATTACTCGCCGTCGCAGTCTCATTTCACGACCTTGGCTCTCGGTGATATATGCACCATCACTGTTGACCGCTTGGGCAATTATTGGTGTGGCACCAACGACAGTGGCATAATCTGCTACAATCCACTGACTGGCATGCGACAGCGCTATGGCAAGGCCGTGACCCACCTCGGCAGCGACGTGGTTGTCAGCAGTCTTACCGCCAAGGACGGCTCGCTGTGGTTCGGTTCGTTTAATGGCGGTCTCGCCCATTACGCTAATGGTGCCTTTCGAGCCTTTACGCAGCAAAACTCAGGTCTCGCTAACAATAGCGTGTGGGCTCTCACCGAGGACAGGCATGGCAATGTCGTCATTGGCACTCTTGGCGGCGGCGTGCAAGTGCTGAACCCAACTACGGGTCACTTCACCACCTATTCACCTAACAACAGCCGCCTGCCGTCGAGATACATTTCGGCTGTTCGGCTTGACAAGCGCGGACGTGTCGTCGTGGGGCATTCATTGGGCGTTTCCATTATAGACCCGCGGACCCACGAGGTCAGCCAGTTGCCATCTACCGTGGACGGGAGCCGCTTCTCAAGCCTCTCGGTCAACGACGTGTGGGTCGACAGCCGTGGACTTATTTGGAATGCCAACATGTCGGGGCTTGATGTCTATGACCCTGTGACGCGCCGCATATATCATTTATATCAGCGACAGCAGTTGGCATGCGCCGTGTGCGAAGATGCCGACGGCAACATCTGGGCGACACTTTCCAACAGTGTCGTACACGTCAAAGTGACGCGAAAGGACGGGGCATTGAGCTTTTTCACCAATAGCTTCGATGAGCTTGACGGACTGCAAAAGCGGCATTTCAACTATCGCAGCATTCGCAACGATGGCAAGGGTCAAATCCTGATTGGTGGACAGGATGGCATCAACTCCATACCCTCGCGCTCACAACGCCAAATGGCTGCCGACACGCGCGTGCTCTTCTCGGGCATTGTCCTCTTCGACCATCCGCTGTCCGTGGGCGAGAACTACATGGGTCGTGTCATACTCGACAAGTCTGTCAACACGTCGCATGAGCTCAATCTCAAGTACGACGAGAATGCTTTTGCGGTGCTCCTCGCGACAAATAATGTGTCGGTGCCTGAGAAATGTCATTTCATGTACCGCCTGAAAGGTTTTGGCGATGGCAAATGGCTCACCACGGTCGAGTCGCAGCCAAGCATCACTTACACCAATCTTCACCCTGGCACTTACACCCTTCAGGTGCGTGTCGTCGAGCGCGACGGCAGCATGGGCAAGGAGACGAGTGAGCTCCTTATACACATCGCCCCTCCGTTCTATATGTCAACGTGGGCATACATTATATATATATTGCTCATCATGGCAGCCACGTGGCTCACTTGGCATCTCACCATACGCCGTCAGTTGGAGAAAATGCGCATTGAGCAGATGCGCCAAGAGGCTGAGCGCAACCGTAAGATGGACGAGATGAAGCTCTCGTTTCTCACAGACATAAGCCATGAGTTGCGCACGCCGCTCTCGCTTGTCATCTCGCCCGTGAAGGCGCTCATCGACAAGGAAACCGACGGTCAAAAGCGCACGAGACTTGAGCTCATACTTCGCAACGCTAACAGATTGCTCAACCTTGTGAACCAAACGCTCGACATACGCAAGATTGAGACACGTGCCATGCGTCTCGACTTGAAGCAGGGCGACATCATAAAATTATGCCATGACATTGCCGATGACTTCGCGCGATTGTCGCAAAAGGACATTAGCTTGAAGTTTGACACAAGGATAAGCTCGCTCGTGATGCCTTACGACGAGGATAAGATGCAGAAGGTCATGACCAACCTGTTGAGCAATGCCTATAAGTTCACGCCAGAAGGTGGCCAGATAACCGTGAGCATTGGTTGGATGGCAACCGAACAGTCTGTTGGCAAGCAAGATGGACGTCGTCTCCTCATATCGGTAGCCGACACGGGGTGTGGCATCAGCGACGATGACAAGGCCCACGTGTTTGACCGTTTCTACCAGACGCGGCACCACAAGGAGTCTCCGTTTGGAGGCAGTGGTCTCGGGTTGAACATAGCCAATGAGTACGTGGCGATGCACGGTGGCAGCATCACGGTCAGCGACAACCTGGACAACGGTGGCAAGGGCACCGTGTTCACGATTGAGCTGCCGGTTAAGGATTTCGCGGCGCAACCACCCTCTGCTCAAGATGCCGCGGCTGCAAGGGACATTGCTCACGTGGATGCTGAGGCGGTGCCATCGAAGGCCGAAGCCCCAAGCAACAAGAATAAGAGTCTGAAAGACAAGGAGGTGCTTATCGTTGACGATAGCGACGATTTCCTTACGTTCATGTCTGAGATGCTTGGCGAACACTACAAGGTGCGCACGGCCGTCAACGGCAAGGACGCCCTTGCCAAGGTCGCCGAGCGAAAGCCCGACATCATCCTCAGCGACGTGATGATGCCCGAGATGGATGGCAACGAGCTGTGCAAACGCCTCAAGGAAGACAAGACCACGTCGTCGATACCGTTCGTGATGCTCACAGCCCGCCTTTCAACCGAGCACAAGATAGAAGGTTTCACGTCCGGGGCAGACGCTTACATCACCAAGCCCTTCGACCTCGACTTGCTCAACGTCCGCATCGACAACCTCATACGTTCGCACGCGGCACAGTCTGGAGCGTTGAATGGTCAAGCGCCGGCAAGTGCCGGCAACCCCGAGAAGATTGTCCCGAAGATAACCGAGGAGCAGATCACTTCTGTCGACCAGCAACTTGTGGACAAGGCAACGGCTTTCGTGGAGCGGAATCTTGGCAACACGGAGCTGTCGGTCGAGATGATGAGCGAGCACCTTGGCATGTCGCGCGTGCATCTGTATAAGCGATTGCTGTCAATCACGGGATCCACGCCATCGGAGTTCATTCGTGTCATCCGCCTCAAACACGCTGCCCGCCTGCTGAAGGAGGGACAACTCAACGTGAGCGAGGTGGCTTACAAGGTGGGGTTCAACCTGCCGCGCAACTTCTCAAGGTATTTCAAGGAATACTACGGCGTTGGCCCGTCGCAATATAAAAAGTGAGATAAAAACCAATAATGATTTATGAATAAGACCAGATTATTACTTTCCACAATGTTGATGCTCGGTGCATCTGCCACTTTCGCGGCTGGCTACACCGACAATGGCAAGGGAATCACCCTGCAAGTGAAAAACGCCCCAGCCGATGGCGCGCGACTCGTGCGCCTTGAGGTAGTGAACGACGACATCATCCGCGTGCGTGCCACCAAGGAGGCTGCTTTCCCCGAGAAGCACAGTCTCATCATTGTGCCGCAGACGGCTAAGCCAAAATATAAAGTGACAGAGAAGAATGGTGTTATCACGTTGAAGGCCAAGAATGTATCGGCTGTTGTCACCGAGGCAACGGGTCACATCACTTTCTACGATGCCAAAGGCAGGGTGCTCTTGAATGAGGCAAAGAATGGCATGACCTTTCGTCCTTACACCGTGCCGGCAAACGAGATTGGTCTTGGCACGACCCTCCCAGAGGACAAGCGCCATGGTTGGTCATGGAATGCCACGTTTGAGAGTCCAGCTGATGAAGCTTTCTACGGTCTCGGACAGCATCAAGCCGAGGATTTCAACTATAAGGGCAAGAACGAGGAGCTCTTCCAGTACAACACCAAGATTTCCGTGCCGTTCATCATGTCCAACAAGCACTATGGCGTGCTTTGGGACTCTTATTCCCTCTGTCGTTGGGGCAACCCGAACGCCTATCAGCAACTTGGCAAGGAGTTTACGCTCTACAATCGTGAAGGCAAGGAGGGTTCGCTCACTGGCACTTACAATGAGAAGGACGGGCGTCAGCTCGTGCGCGACGAGGACTCGCTCTACTTCGAGAACTGTGATGAGGTGAAGCACTTGCCTCAAGGTTTCAAGTTGGACGGTGCCAATGTCGTTTATGAGGGCATGATTGAACCCCACGTGTCAAGCAACTATCAGTTCATTCTCTATTATGCTGGCTATACCAAGGTGTTTATCGACGGCAAGGAGGTCGTGCCGGAGCGTTGGCGAACGGCGTGGAACCCTAACTCTTACAAGTTTGCCGTTCGCCTTGAGAAAGGCAAGCGTGTGCCTTTGCGCATTGAGTGGCAGCCCGATGGCGACGTGTCTTATTGCGGTCTGCGTGTCGCCACTCCTCGCACCGACAAGGAGCAAAACGAGATGAGCATCTGGAGCGAGATGAGCCGCGACATGGACTACTATGTCATCGCGGGCGACAACATGGACAAGATAATCTCTGGCTACAGGACCTTGACGGGCAAGGCGCCTATCATGCCAAAATGGGTCATGGGCTTCTGGCAGAGCCGTGAGCGATACAAGACGCAGGACGAAATCACGAGCACTCTCGCGGAGTTCCGCCGTCGCCAGATTCCTGTGGACAACATCGTGCAGGACTGGAACTATTGGAAGGATGACCAGTGGGGCAGTCACAAGTTCGACGAGACGCGCTATCCTGATCCCCAGAAGATGCTCGACGACGTGCACAAGATGCATGGTCGTTTCATGATTTCCGTATGGCCCAAGTTCTATTGCAACACCGACAACTACAAAGAGCTTGCCTCTCACGGGTGGATGTACACTCAAGCGGTGAAAGACTCGCTTAAAGACTGGGTTGGCCCTGGCTATGTCGGTGGTTTCTACGACGCTTATTCGGCTGGCGCGAGAAAGATGTTCTGGCGTCAGATGAACGACAACTTGTATAAGAAGTACAATTATGGCATCGATGCCTGGTGGATGGACGCCTCTGAGCCTAACGTGCGCGACTGCACGCCTATCGGCTATCGCAAGGCTCTCTGCGGGCCTACGGCTCTTGGTTCGTCTACCGAATACTTCAACGCCTATGGCATCGAGAATGCCGACGCTATCTATACTGGTCAGCGTGCCACGGGCAACAACAAGCGTGTGTTCTTGCTCACGCGCAGCGGCTTTGCCGGACTGCAACGTTACAGCACCGCCTCTTGGAGCGGCGACATAGGCACTCGCTGGGAGGATATGCGCGCTCAGATGACCGCCGGTCTCAACTATTGCATGGCGGGCATCCCGTTCTGGGGCATGGATCAGGGTGGTTTCTGCGTGGAGAAACGCTATATGGCGGCGCAGGGCATCTACGACAAGACTGGCGAGGAGAATGCTGACATGAAGGAGTGGCGTGAGCTCCAGGCTCGTTGGAACCAGTTTGGCTGCTTCGTTCCCCTTTACCGCACTCACGGACAGTGGCCGTTGCGCGAGGTGTGGAACATCGCGCCGGAGAATCATCCTTGCTACAAGTCGATTGTCTACTACGACAAGTTGCGCTATCGCCTCATGCCTTACCTTTACAGCATGGCTGCGTGGGCTAACTTGAAGGACTACACTTTGATGCGTGGCCTGCCAATGGACTTCCAAGACGACTCTAATGTGCTCAACATCGGTGATCAGTGGATGTTTGGCCCTGCTTTCATGGCTTGTCCCGTATACAAGTATGAGGCTCGCTCGCGCAAGGTCTACTTGCCTAAGCAGTGTGGTTGGTACGACCTCTACACTGGCAAGCACTTCGCAGGTGGTCAGACCATCGACGCCGACGCTCCTTATGAGCGAATACCGGTGTTCGTGCGCGAGGGTGCCATCGTTCCGTTTGGTCCTGAGATGCAGTGGAGCGATGAGAAGAAGCCTGAGCTTATCAACCTCTACGTATACACTGGCAAGAACGCCGACTTCCTCCTCTACGAGGACGATGGCGTGGACTACAACTATGAGAAAGGCCAGTACGCCACCATCGACATCCGCTACGACGAGAAGTCGAAGACCTTGACTCTTGGCAAGCGCAACGGTTCGTTCGATGGCATGCTTCAGAACCGTCGTTTCAACGTCATCGTCGTCTCGCCGACAAAGGAGCAGAAGCTCGATTTCGGCGCTCAGGGCAAGATGGTGCAGTACAACGGAGCCGAGGTTAAGGTGAAGTTGTAATAATATTTATTCTTATAAACCAACTGCAAAGTTAATGAGAATGTTGCATTTCACTCTTCATCCATGGGGGCGTGCCAAGGGTTGCCTTTGGCGGCGAGGGGGAGTATTCCTTCTTCTCTTTGCCGTGGCGTTGTCTGCCTCAGCTCGCTCCCGTGTCAATTTTGATGAGGGCTGGCGTTTCACCCTTGGCGACTCCATACAAATGTCGCAAAGCGGCTACGACGACTCTTCGTGGCGGTTGCTCGACTTGCCACACGACTGGGCCATTGAGGGTGATTTCTCCGATTCCAACCCTTCTGGTGCCAGTGGTGGCGCGCTGCCCGGCGGAGTGGGGTGGTACCGCAAGCACTTGCGCGTGAACGTGAAGCCTGACGAGCGCTACTTCATCGACTTCGATGGCGTGTACATGAACTCCACGGTCTACATCAACGGCAAGAAGCTCGGCACGCGACCTTATGGTTACAGCAGTTTCCGCTATGAGCTTACGCCGTTTCTTTCCAAGACTGGCGACAACGTGATAGCCGTGAAGGTGGACAACAGCGACCAGCCAAACAGCCGTTGGTACAGTGGTTGTGGCATCTACCGCCATGTGTGGTTCGTCGAGACTGCAGCCGTGGCAGTAGCCCATTGGGGCACTTACGTCACCTCGGTCATCGGCGACAACGGTGAGGCTCACTTCACCGTGAGTGCCGACATAGAAAACACCACTGGCAAGACCTTGCGGGCTGAGGTGCGCAACACGCTCCTCGATGCCAAAGGCAATGAGGTGGCTTCGGCTTCAGTGCCTGTTGACATTGATGACAAGACTAATAGCACACAGACTCTAACCCTGATGAAACCCACGCTCTGGACTCTTGAGAATCCTTATATGTATAAGGTGAGGACGGATGTCGTGGTCGGTGGCAAGGTCGTGGATACATACGAGACCATGACGGGCGTGCGCTCGTTCAAGTTTGACCCTCACACGGGGTTCTCCCTTAATGGCAAGGCCATGAAAATCAATGGCGTATGCCAGCACCACGACCTTGGCTGCCTGGGTGCCGCGCTCAATGAGGACGCGCTTCACCGTCAACTTGTCATCTTGAAGAGAATGGGCGCCAATGCCGTGCGTTGCTCGCACAATCCGCCGGCACCGGAGCTCTTGAACATGTGCGACACGATGGGCTTGATTGTCATGGACGAGTCGTTCGACATGTGGCGCAAGAAAAAGACGCGCAACGACTATGCCCGATTCTTCGACAAGTGGTATGAGCGCGACCTCACCGACCTCGTGCGGCGCGACCGCAACCATCCCAGCGTGATGATGTGGAGCATAGGCAACGAGGTGCTCGAACAGTGGCAGCAGGCCGATGCCGACACGCTGTCGCTGGAGCAAGCCAACCTTCTGCTCAACTTCGGCCACGACATCTCGGCTCAGGCTGGCAACAAGGAGCTGTCGGTCAACTCGCGTCTCGCCATGAAGCTCGCCGCCATAGTGCGCAAGCTCGACCCGACGCGCCCCATCACTGCCGGGTGCAACGAGCCAGACCCAAACAACAACCTCTTCCGTGGCGACGCGCTCGACCTCATTGGCTTCAACTATCACCGCAAGTGGATCAAGGACGTGCCCAAGAACTTCCCCAATAGGCCGTTTATCATGACGGAGAGCGTGTCGGCCCTGCAAACGCGTGGCTACTATGTCATGCCGAGCGACAAGGAGATTCTCGCGCCAAACGACTGGCGCGTGACTTACACCGACCCGACTTTCAAGTGCAGTGCATACGACAACTGCCACGTGCCTTGGGGCTCCACGCACGAGCAGACTTGGGACATCGTGAAGCACACGCCGTGGTGCTCAGGACAGTTTATCTGGACTGGATTCGACTACATAGGCGAACCCACGCCTTATGGCTTCCCGGCACGCTCAAGCTATTTCGGCGTGATAGATTTGGCTGGCTTCCCCAAGGACTCTTATTATATGTATCAGAGCGAGTGGACGAAGAAGACGGTGCTGCACCTCTTCCCCCATTGGAACTGGATAAAGGGCCAGGACGTTGACCTGTGGTGCTATTACAACAACGCCGACGAGGTGGAGCTCTATGTCAATGGCAAGAGCATGGGCGTGAAGCGCAAGAAGGATTCGCACGAGTATCATGTCATGTGGCGAGTGAAATTCGTGCCTGGGTATGTGAGGGTCGTCTCACGCCGCAATGGCAGGATAGTCGCCCAACAGACAATCCACACCGCGGGCGCTCCCGACCATATCCGCCTCACGACCGACAGAAAGCAGCTCACTGCCGATGGCAAGTCGTTGGCTTTCGTCACGGTGGAGGTGGTAGACAAGGCTGGCAACCTTTGCCCCAACGCTACCAATGACATCCACTTCGACGTGGACGGCCCGGCTCGCATAGCCGGCGTGGACAATGGATGCCAGACATCCATGGAGCGTTTCCAGGCCAACCATCGGCAGGCTTTCTATGGCAAGTGTCTCGTGGTGCTTCGCAGCAACAAGGAGGCTGGCCGTGTGCGTCTGACGGCAAGAGGCGTTGACTTGAAAGAGGCGGTGCTGAACCTCTCCTCCCAAGCGCGGTAGCCTGCCTTCCTGATTCTCAGAGTGTTCGTAATAACTTATAAGAAAAAAAACAATAAAACTAATATCCAATAATTACCTCAAAAGTATAGTATAATATGTTGTATCAATGAAGTAAAGGTAGTACAGCGCATAATTTATCATCTTATTATTATCTTGATTTATTATTTGGCTTTATTATCTTGCTGAATAGATTTGGTATAGCATTGCATACTATTCCCCTCCCCTGGGTGGGGGAGGGGTTGGGGAGGGGCTTTTTATTATCATCACTATGAAACAAACATTACTTTCCGCAGCCATCGCACTCACCATATCAGTGGGTGCCGCTGCCCAGTCGTCGCGTCCGGTCTATCTCGACCCCAACGCGCCCATTGAGGAGCGCGTGCAAGACGCGTTGAAGCGTCTTACCGTTCACGAGAAGGTGTCGCTCTTGCATGCGCAGAGCAAGTTCACCACTCCTGGCGTGCCGCGTCTCGGCATTCGTCAGCTCAACATGAGCGACGGCCCTCACGGAGTGCGTGCTGAGGTCGATTGGAACTCATGGAACACCGCCAACTGGACCAACGACTCCATCTGTGCCTTCCCGTCGTTGTCGTGCCTCGCCGCCACGTGGAACCGCGACCTCTCTGCTGTCTACGGCAATGCCGTGAGCGAGGAGTTCGCCTTCCGTGGCAAGGACATCCTGCTGGGTCCTGGTACCTCCATCGCGCGTATGCCGCTCAATGGCCGCAACTTCGAGTATATGGGCGAAGACCCTTACTTGGCTGGCGAGATGGCTGTGCCTTATATCAAGGCGGCGCAGAAAAATGGCGTGGCTTGCTGCTTGAAGCATTTCGCGCTCAACAACCAGGAGACAAACCGCTTCACGACCAACGTCAACGTGGATGAGCGCGCCTTCCGCGAGATTTACATGCCGGCTTTCAAGAAGTGTGTGCAAGAGGGCAAGCTCTGGACCATCATGGGCTCTTATCCTCTTTGGGAGGGTGAGCACATGTGCCACAACAATAAGCTCCTCAACCAGATATTGAAGAAAGAGTGGGGCTTCGACGGTGCCGTGATAAGCGACTGGGGCGGTTGCCACGACACGTGGCAGGCTGCCATGAACGGTCTCGACATCGAGATGGGCACCGACACCAACGGCAAGACCGAGGACCGCTCCAAGGGCTACAACACCTATCACCTTGCCGACCCGTTTGAGAAGCTCATCAACGAGGGCAAGGTGCCCATGAGCGTGCTCAACGACAAGGCGGAGCGTGTGCTTCGCACCATTTTCCGCACGTCGATGAATCCCAACAAGGTCATCGGTTCGCAGTGTTCCGCTGCCCACTACGACGCTTGCCGTGAGATTGGCGAGGAGGGCATGGTGCTGCTGAAGAACCAAGGCGCTATCCTCCCCATCAAGAAGGGACAATACAAGCACATCCTTGTCGTGGGCGACAATGCAGTGCGCAACATGAGTGAGGGCGGCGGCTCGTCGGAGCTGAAGACCAAGTTCGACATCTCGCCGCTTGAGGGGTTGAAGAATGTCTATGGCGACGCGATAGATTTCGCACGTGGCTATTATGCTGGCCGTGCGCTCTACGACGCCGTTGACTCGCTCTCCGCCGACTCTCTGAGAACTCTCAAGGCTGAGGCTTTGGCCAAGGCCAAGAAGGCTGACCTCATAATCTACATTGGTGGCTTGAACAAGAACTACAAGCAGGATTGCGAGGATGGCGACCGTGAGTCGTATGACCTCTCCTATGGACAAAACGAGCTCATAGCCGACTTGGCAAAGGTGCAGAAAAACATCGTGGTCGTAACCTTTGGCGGCAATGCTTACGCCACTCCGTGGATCAACAACGTGAAGGCGCTTTTGCACTGCTGGTATCTCGGCTCCATGTCGGGTGTCACTCTCGCCGAGGCCATTTCTGGCAAGGTGAACCCAAGCGGCAAACTGCCTGTCACCTTTGCCAAGAAGCAGGGCGACTATCGTTGCTTCCAGTTTGGCAAGAAGGGCTATCCTGGCGTTGACGGACAGGTATACTATGACGAGGGCATCTACGTGGGCTATCGCTGGTTCAACACCAAGAAGGTGCAGCCGCAGTTCCCCTTCGGCTATGGCCTGAGCTACACTTCTTTCAAATATGGCAAGCCTTCACTGTCTGCCAAGACGATGACGAAGGACGGAAAGATTACGGTCTCGGTGCCTGTGACAAACACTGGCAAGGTGGCTGGCAAGGAAGTGGTGGAACTTTATATTGGCGACGTGAAGTCGTCGGAACCACGCCCCGCAAAGGAACTCAAGAACTTCGCCAAGGTGTCGCTCGCTCCTGGTGAGACAAAGACCGTGAGCTTCGACATCACTCCTGCCGACCTCGAATACTGGTCTACCAAGACACATGGCTTCGTGGCTGAGCCTGGAGCATTCAAGGCTTACGTATGCGCCAGCGAGACGGATGTCCGTGGCGTTGCCGACTTCGAGTTGAAGTAATAACAATATAATACGATAAAGGCCTTCATGTGAGCTTGGTGCCGCATGAAGGCCTTTGTTTTTATTCGTCCAGCCAGTTTTTCACTATTTGCTTGCCGAGTGGCGTGAGCACGCTCTCGGGGTGGAACTGTATGCCGTGGATGGGGTAGTCCTTATGGCGCAAGGCCATGATGTTGCCGTCTGGACTTGTGGCTGTCACTTCCAGGCAATTGGGCAATCCGTCCTTGCTGACTACCCAACTGTGGTATCGCCCAACCTCGAAGTGGGTGGGTATGCCCTCGAATATCGGGTCGTTGGAGAAGTGCTCGCAGTCGGTGGCCACGCCGTGATACACTTCCGACAGGTTCTCCAGCTTGGCACCAAACACTTCGCCTATGGCCTGGTGGCCAAGACACACGCCGAGCATGGGTTTCTGGCCGGCGTAGGTGCGTATCACGTCGAGCAGCAAACCTGCCTCCGATGGTATGCCAGGGCCTGGCGAGAGCACTATCTTGTCGTAACGCTTGAGCGTGGGCAACTCAAACTGGTCGTTGCGTATCACGTCAACTTCCGCGCCCAACTCCTTCAAGAGATGCGCGAGGTTGAAGGTGAAGGAGTCGTAGTTGTCTATTATAACTGTTCTCATAGTCTTTCTGCTTCCTTTATGGCTTTCACTAATGCTCCGAGCTTGTTGTTGCTTTCCTGCAACTCATACTCGTCGTTGCTCTTTGCCGTCACGCCCGACCCCGCCTGGAACCACAACTCGCCGTTCCTGCTTATGAACGTGCGTATCACGATGGCTTGGTTCAGGTCTCCGTTGAGGCTTATCGAGCCAATGCAACCTCCGTATGCTCCGCGGTTGTGGGGCTCCATCTCGTTGATGAGTTGCAATGCCCTCACCTTGGGCGCGCCGCTCAGCGTGCCGGCTGGGAAGGTGTCGATAAACTCCAATATGTGGTCGGCGCCGTCGTTGAGCTCTCCGCTCACGCGGCTCACCAGGTGGATGACGTGGCTATAATATTGCATGTCCTTGTAGAAGTCCACCTTCACGTTGTGGCAGTTGCGGCTGAGGTCGTTGCGCGCCAAGTCCACGAGCATCACGTGCTCGGCGTTCTCCTTGGGGTCGTTGCGCAGGAACTCGGCGTTGTGGCGGTCTTGCTCGGCGTTGCCCGTGCGCTTAGTGGTGCCGGCTATGGGGTCGATGAATGCCTTGTTGCCCACTATGCGGTTGTGGGTCTCGGGCGAGGAGCCGAAGATGCGATAGCCGCCGAAGTCGAAATAGAACAGGTATGGGCTGGGGTTGATGGAGCGCAGCACGCGGTAGAGCTTGAAGTCGTCGCCCTCGTATTTCTGTATGAACCTTCGGCTTATCACTATCTGGAACACGTCGCCTCGCAAGCAATGGCGCACGCAGCGCCGTATGTTGGCCTTGTGTTCCTCGTCGGTCAGGGTCGACGTGGCGTCGCCTAAGGCGTGGAACCCGTAGGGCTTCACGTTGGGCTTGTTGGCGGCGGTCAGGAGGTTTTGCAGTTCCTCTTCGGTGCCGAGCGTCATGAAATCGATCATGTTGTTGAAGTGGTCAAACACGATGATGTCCTTGAAGAGGATATACAGTATGTCGGGCGCGTCGTTTCGCTCCATCGTGGTGTCTTTCACCGGTATGTTCTCGAAATAGCGCACGGCGTTGGCCGACGTGAAGCCGAAGATGCCATAATATTGGCTGCCTTCGCCTTCCACGTGGAAGTTGCCTATAAACTCGTTCATCGCCTTTGCCACGGTCAGCTTGGGCTTGTCGCTGTTCTCAACGGGTATCTCCCTCTTCACCGTGCTGCCGTCGGGGTATGCCATCGTCAGCACCCCGTGAGCCACTCGTATGCTCGCCATGGGGTTGATGCCGATGAAGCTCTTGGCGTTCTCGCTTCCATGATAGTCGGAGCTCTCCATCAGCATCGACTGCGGATAGAGGTCGCGCAGCCGCATATAGAGGCTTACGGGCGTGTAGAGGTCGCCGAGCAGCCTCTTCGTAGTGGTGTGATAATTAAAACTTGCCATATTCTCCTGCCATGTCCTTGTTTTTGAGATAGGTCTCTATGTCCTTGTCGCCGCGTCCGGAGACGGTCAGCACAACCACGTCGTCGGGCTTGAACGTCATCTTGGAGAGGGCTGCCACGGCGTGCGCGCTCTCTATGGCGGGTATTATTCCCTCCATCCGTGTCAACTCGTAGCCGGCGCGTATGGCCTCGTCGTCGTTTATGGCCACCACTTTCTCGCGTCCTGTCTTCGCCAGGTAAGCGTGCATGGGGCCGATGCCTGGGTAGTCGAGTCCGGCGGAAATGGTGAACGCCTCCTTTATCTGGCCGTCATCGTCTTGCATCACGAGGGTGCGAGAGCCATGCACTATGCCCTCCGTGCCGCAATGTATGGTGGCGGCGGTGTAGTCGGTGTCAATGCCGTGACCGCCGGCCTCGGCCAGCACTATCTTCACGCGAGGGTCTTCGATGTAGTGGTATATCGTTCCGGCGGCGTTGCTTCCGCCTCCCACGCAAGCCACGAGATAGTCGGGATAGTCTCTGCCGATTTTCTCCTTCAGTTGCCATTTCAGCTCTTTCGAGATCACGCTCTGCAACCTCGCCACGATGTCGGGGTAGGGGTGTGGACCCATGGTCGAGCCCACGATGTAGAACGTTGTCTCAGGGTGGCAGCACCAATCCCTGATGGCGGCGGTGCAAGCGTCGCTGAGGGTCATGTTGCCCGTGGTCACGGGGTGGACCTTGGCGCCGAGCATCCTCATGCGCTCCACGTTGGTGTGCTGGCGCTCCACGTCGGTCTTGCCCATGAATATCTCGCACTCCATGTTGAACAGCGCGCACACCGTTGCCGTGGCCACGCCGTGCTGTCCTGCGCCTGTCTCGGCTATGACGCGCGTCTTGCCCATCTTCTTCGCCATCAGTATCTGGCCGATGGTGTTGTTTATCTTGTGGGCACCCGTGTGGTTCAGGTCCTCACGCTTCAAGTAGAGCTTGCAGCCGTATTTCTCGCTCATCCTGTTGGCGTAGTAGAGTGGTGACGGGCGTCCCACGTAATCTTTCAGCAGCAGTTCATACTCGTCTTGAAACTCCTTGGAGTCTATTATCTCCTTGTATTGGTCTTGCAGGTCGTGCACCACCTTGTATAGTATCTCTGGGATGTACGCCCCGCCATATTGACCGAAAAAGCCATTCTTGTCTGGTTCCATATCCTTATTCTTATTTTTTATTTATTATAATCCACTTTCCATGAACGATTTGCAGGGGCGGGCCCTGTGCCCGTCCGCAGCCAATAAAACACGGTGTCGTACCATGTGGTTGCGGATGATAGGCCATTCGGTTTGCGGACGGGCACAGGACCCGCCCCTGCAAAGCATTATGAGATGGTATGTATAATCGGCGAAGCCGATATCTTTAAAATCCTTTGAATCCGTGTGGAATTACTCTCTCAGCGCTTCCATGAGCTTGTCGAGTGCCTTGTCGGGGTCATTAGTCTCGCAGAGCAGGTTCACGAACTTACTGCCTATTATCGCCCCGGCGGCGTTCTGCTGCGCGCTCTCCAAGGTCTGCTTGTTGCTTATGCCGAAGCCTATCATCCGGGGTATGCGAAGGTTCATGGAGTTGATGTGGTTGAAATAAGCCACCTTCTTGGCGTCAAACTCCTTTTGCGCTCCCGTCACGCTTGCCGACGACACCATGTAGATGAAACCGTCGGTGTTGTCGTCGATGAACCTGATGCGCTCGTCGCTCGTCTCGGGTGTTATCATCATGATGACGCGAATGTCGTAGCGGTCGGCGATGGGTTTCACTATCGTCTGGTAGTCGGCGAATGGTAGGTCGGGGATGATGACGCCCGACACGCCGCTGTCGGCGAGGTCAGCGAAAAACTTCTCGTAGCCATAGTGCAATATCGGGTTGAGATAGCCCATGAATATCAATGGTATGGACACCTCGTCCTTGATGGCCTTGAGTTGTGAGAGCAGCAGGCGTGTCGTCATGCCGTTTTTCAGGGCGATGCTTCCTGCCGACTGTATCACGGGGCCGTCGGCGAGAGGGTCGCTGAACGGCATGCCCACTTCCACGAAGTCGATGCCGTGGCGCTCCATGGCCTTGATGACGTCTGCCGTGCCGTTCAAGGTGGGGCAACCGGCGCAGAAATACAGGCTGAGCAGTTTCCTGTCGCCACGGTTGGCAAATACTTGGTTGATCTTATTCATTGTAATATCGCTTTTTGTTTATTCTCTTTATCTTGTTCTTGCTTTTAACGTTTCCACGAAGCTCCTCAACTTCTCCACGTCTTTCATGCCTGGCGATGTCTCGAAGCGGCTGTTCACGTCCACGCCGGCGAATCGCGGGTGCTTGATTCGCAAAATCTCCTCCGCGTCGTCGGGCCCTATCCCGCCACTCAACAGGAAGGGCGTAGTGCCATGATAGGCGTCGAGCAATGACCAGTCGAAGTGCTTGCCGCTGCCTCCTCGCTCCGTGGTCTTGTAGTCGAAAAGCATGTAGTCTACCTTGCCTTCGAAAGCCTCGCATTGCTTGAAGTCCTCGGCGGTCGATATGCCGAAAGCCTTGATAAACTTGATGTCGGCCACGATGTCGGGCACCAAGGTGGCTCGCAGGTTGTCTATCACGGTGGGCAACTCGTCGCCGTGCAGTTGGATGTAGTCGAGCGAATAGTTGTACACGCGGGTCACGATGGTTTGTGGCATCTCGTCCACAAACACGCCGACGCGCTTTATCCTTTCGGGGAAGGCGTATTGTTGAGCGGCACCCTTGTTAGCCACCCTTTCGAGCCGTTCTTGGCTGTAGTCGGGCACGATGCCGGCTTGCGCGCTTATCATGCTCACGAAGCGTTTGCTCTTGGGCCAGAAGTTGAACCCCATCATGTCTATGTCGAGTTCGGCCACGTCGCGGATGTTTTGGGCATCCCGCATCCCACATACTTTTATTATCATAGCTCGCCGATGAATTGTTTTAGGGCTGCGCCCGGGTCTTGCTCTTTCATGAATCTCTCGCCTATGAGGAAGCCGTTGAAGCCGGCTCCCCTCAACTCCTTCACGGTCTCGGGTTGACTTATGCCGCTCTCGCTCACGAGGCACGCGTCTTTGGGCAGTCGCTCGGCAAGGCGGAAACTGTTGTTCACGTCGGTGACGAAGGTGCCGAGGTTGCGGTTGTTTATGCCATACATGTCGGGCTCTAAGGTGGCGTAGTCGAAGTCGCGGTCGTTGTGCATCTCAAGCAGTGTCTCCATGCCGAGCTCGTGGGCGAGGTGCTGCAAGTGCTTGCATTCGTCCATGGTGAGGCAGGCGGCGATGAGCAGCACGGCGGAGGCACCGCAGTAGCGTGCCTGGAACAACTGGTATTCGTCGATGATGAAGTTCTTGTAGAGTATCGGTATCGTCACTCCGGCGCGTCTCGTCTGTTGGATGTATTCGTCGTAGCCGCCAAAATATTCCGTGTCGGTGAGTATGCTGAGGGCTGAGGCTCCGTTGCTCTGGTAGAGTGGTGTCACGTCTTCTGGTTTCACGTCGCGGTGAATCCAGCCTTTTGATGGGCTCTTGCGCTTGAACTCGGCTATGATGCCTGTCGCGGATGATGTCAAGGCTTTGCTCATGGAGGCTGGCTTGCCTTCGTCCATCATCTTCTGTATGGCGCCGATAAACTGCTGGAGGGGAACGAACCGCTTGCGCTCGTCTATCTCCACGCGCTTGTGGGCGACAATCTCTTCTAATATGTCCATGGCTTCGGATGGGTTATTTGTTCAACTCAACGAATTTCTTGAATGTCGCCAACGCCTTGCCGCTGTCTATGCTCTCGCGCGCTATCTCTATGCACTCGCTGATGGGCTTCTTGCCTTTCTCCAACACCTGGATGCCAAAGGCGGCGTTTGCCAACACGATGTTCTTCTGCGCTGGCAAAGCCGTGTTTGCCAATACGTTGTCGAATATCTCTTTGGCTTCCTCCTCTGTGGCTCCGCCCACAATCTCCTCAGGCTTGGCTATATCGAAGCCGAGGTCGGATGGCTTGAATATGCGCTCATAGTTGTTGGTGATGACCTTGAAGTCGCCCGTGAGCGAGATCTCGTCGTAGCCGTCAATGCTGTTCACGATGCCGTAGTCGATGCCAATCTTCTGATACACTTGCTGATACAGTCGCATCTGGTCGAGTGTGGCGGTGCCGAGCAGTTGGCATTGTGGTTTCGACGGGTTGATGATGGGGCCGAGGAGGTTGAAGAAGGTGGGGAAGGGCAATGCCTTGCGTATGGCTCCCACGAATTTCATTGCCTTGGCGAAGAGCTGCGCGTGGAGATAGACTATGCCGCATTCGTTGATGGAGCGGTTGAGCTTGTCGATGTCGTCAGTGAACACCACGCCGTGGTTCTTTATCACGTTTGAGGCTCCGCTCACGCTCGTGGCGGCGTAGTTGCCGTGTTTTGCCACTTTATATCCCGCTCCGGCTATCACGAAACAAGCTGTCGTGGATATATTAAATGTGTTCTTGCGGTCGCCACCAGTCCCAACCACGTCAATATATCTATCGCAATCGAGTGGCACGGGCACGCCGGTCTCCAATATGCCGTCGCGGAAGCCGAGAAGCTCGTCCACCGTGATGCCGCGCATCTTGATGGCGGTAAGGAGGGCGGCTATCTCCGCGTCGTTGAGCTCTCCGTGCGTGATGGCGATGAGCAGGTCTTTTGTTTCCTCACGTTTCAGCTCCTCGTGGTCGAGGAGACGGTTGAAAATGGCAGTGATGTTCATATCCGTAAATGTTTTTAATGTTTTCTGTATGTTGTTTTCCGTTTTGTTATCTGCTATCTTGTATTTTCTCTTTTGTTATCTAAAAAGAAAAGAGGCTTGTCGTGATTCACGGCAGGCCTCTTTCTTTTTCCCTTCATATTGTTTGAAGTATCCACACGGCTTCGCTCCTCACGACTTATTCAATCTTGAGTTACGCCACCACCAATATGTAGATACATGATTTCTCATTTTTCCTTGTTTTTATTGTTTGTATTATTGCTGTTTTTATTGTTTGTATTATTGCTGTTGCCCGTTTTTTTCGCTGTTGTCAGCTTTCCCTTGCTGTTGCCAGCTTT
>DAIOUH010000021.1:0-19607 GCA_036751585.1 Prevotella sp.
CGACAATGGCAAAGCGCACCACCTCGCCCAACTTACCCGACATAATGGCTTTCATCCGCATAAGCAAGCATCTCCTTGTCGCCCCGGCTGTCGCCGTAGGCTATGATATAATAATGTGAACGGGCGGTGTCAAGACCTGGCACAGTCTCCTTTAGCCGACGCACCTTCTCCGCCCCATAGCAGTTGGGCGTGAGGAACCGGCCCGTCAACCTGCCGTTGACGCTCTCCACACGCGTGCCCACGACAGTGACGGTATCGGGGAAAAACGGCGACACCCAGTTGTCCACGCTCGCGCTGACCACGCAAACGGGATTGCCCTGCGCCACGGCCTTCTCCACCACGTCCCACGTCTCTCGTCGCTTGATGGTCTGGCTCTCGGTGGCAAAGCGATGGCAAAGGTCATCGAAGTCGGCAGTGGGCATATCCTTGAAGCACATGGCGAAGAGACGTTCCTTGGTCCGCCCGTTGTCCACGAGGCCAAGCTTCATCAACACAAGACGCGGCAAGAGCAGGAGAAGACAACGCACAAGCCAAGCCGTACCACGGGCAAAGCGTATGAAGGCGATGAGCGTGTCGCGAGTGGTGAGAGTGCCGTCGAAATCGAACACAAAGACCTTGTTATCCAACATAAATGATGAGAACAAATGTCACGAGCCAAGCCAACACGTCGAGTTGTATGAAGCGATCGTGGATTATTATCTTCGTGGGGTTGCCGCTCTTCTTGTCGACCACGGCAATCTGGAGGTAACGAAGCAGCCCCAAGAGCACATAAACGCTCGTAAGGTATAGATATTCAGAGTGGAAGCGCGCCGCCGTCTCCGGGCTCACGGTGTACATGATGTAGCACACGAGCGTGACCGAGGCGGTAATGGTGAGAGCCTGGTTGATGAAGGTGGAGTTGTAGCGACTGGTGTTGCGGCGTGGTGCCTCGCCGGTCTTTTCCATCCGCAGCACGTCGTCGCGACGCTTGGCGAAACTCATGAAGAGGGTTAGGAGGAATGTCATGAGCACTATCCACTTGCTCAAGACTATGCCCGTGGCCACGCCTCCGGCGCACATGCGGAGCACGAAGCCAAACGCCACCACGCACACGTCGACAATGGCATACTGTTTAAGACGAGCGCAATAGGCGAGGTTGAGAAGCCAATAGAAACCTATGACCAAGGACAACCCCAACGCTTGATCCAACGCGAGCGCGCAAACCGCCAGGCTCAACAGGAACATCAAGCCCATGAGCGCGTAGCCCTGCCTCACGCTCACCGCGCCACTGGCAATGGGGCGATGGCATTTCTCGGGATGACGGCGATCGTCGGCAACGTCGTGTATGTCGTTGAAACAATAGATGCTTGAAGCCGCGAAACTGAAAGCGAAGAACGCCACAAGGCCATTGGCAAGCGCGTTGACATCGAAAAGCGCGCCACCAAAGATTATCGGGGCGAACACGAAGAAGTTTTTTATCCACTGTGAGGGTCGGAGCAGTCGCACCAGAGCCTCGGTATGTGTCATTTTATTCATGCCTTATGCAAATCAATAATTATCTTTGCTATCCGGTCCACTATCTTGCTCAGCACCCATGCCAGAGGAAGCGTCACCAAGGTGCAGACGAGGAAGGTCGGCCAATAGCTCCACGACTTTGGCAGATAGTCGAGCACGAAATGCAGGTGTATGAGATAGCACTCCAAGCTCAACGAGCCGACGAAAGCCAACGAGCCGTTGACCCACCGCGGCGTGCGGCGCAACACTCGGTTGCAGAGGAGGATGAAGGTTATGGTGAGGGGAATGTAGAGCATTCGCTCCACGAAGAGCGGAAACTGTCCATGGCGTTCCTGCTCAAGGAAGAAGCATGAGACAGAGGTCATAACGAACATTATTATAAGCATCCAGATGCCTTGCCCGTCGATGGTGCGCTTCTGGCGTACCATCTCGCCCATGTTGATGCCTATGAAGAAGATGGGCACGCGGCTCCAGAATATCTCAAGGTGACCCACGGCGTGGTGGATGGGTGTGACCCACTCCACGAGTATGCACCACATGATCATCACCACGGGCAGCCAACGATATACGGGATGGCGGCGTATGAGCTTCATGTATGGCGGAGCAAAGAGATAAAGCATCATGATGGCAGGAATGTACCAAAAGCTGAGTTCATCGTGGAGCCAGAAGTTCCAGTTGAAGCCTATCTCGCCAATGAGGTTGACGAGCGATGCGGCATCATGTACTTGCAGGCGCGGTATATAGTAGAGGCAGGCTATGATGAGCCATGCCGGATAGATGCGTATGAGCCGGCGGAAATAGAAATGGCGGCAGCTGGGGGTCTTCATCCAAGAGAACCACAGGCCTATGCCGCTCAGGAAGAGGAACATGTCCACGCCAAGGTTGCCCATGCGGCGAAGCCCGAAAAACATGTCGGAGCGCGCGAGGTCCACATGGAAAAGAATGATGATGAGCATGGCGATGCCCATCAGCGCGCCACGGAAGCGCGAGATATTGGCAAGCTCTATATCCGGAATCCTCATGGCATTCAAAGTTTAGGGTTGGGTATGTGGCGCATCAGCTTCATGACGAGCCACGCCGCGCCAAGGCTGGCTATGACATAGAGCAAGAGGCCTGTGTAGATGTCGCCTTGACGCGAGACGGTGATAAACACTTTCCTTATGGCTGGATGAATCACGAACAACGCCGCGGACACATGGCCCAGCCAACCAAGCACGTAGCCAATGCGCGCGCGCAGCCACGGCAGGGGAAGCGTCGAGATGGTCTTGATGAGATAGACCGAGGCGTAGCACACGAGCGCGGGCACGATGACCCACGTATAAAACGACCCTGAGGCCGACACGATGAAGAAGGAGCACACCACCCAGCTCATGAGGAACGAGCCAAAGCTGAGGTTGACAAGCATCACCTTGTTGCCATAGCGCGCGAAGAGCAAGCCAAGCCCGAATGGAAGCATGCCGCCCATGAAGTTGTAGCGCCAATAGTTGAGGGGCTCGCCCTCGGGGTCCATGAACAACTGCACAGCCGTGCACACGACCATCAATCCCGCCGTCCATCCCCAGTGGCGACGATAGAGCAACAGGCGGTAGACGATATACAGCTGAAGCATCAAGCCGAAGAACCAGAAAGGGCCTGGCCAGATGTTGCGGTCGGGCTGGTCGTAGAAGTTGTTTATCATCAGCAGTTGACCCACGATTTGCGCGACGTTGTAGTGCCATGAGCCCGCGGTCATGGCATCGATAATGGTAAAGCAGATGAACCCCACTATCATCATCTTGAACAACTTGAGGTAATGATAGCGCACGAAAGACGCCGCCCCGACACGCCTCCCATCGGGAGCCTTGCCTTGGCCATTGCCGTATTTCATCTCCAAGCCGTAGGCGCTGAGGAAGAGGAACACCGGCACCCCATAGTGGCCAAAGAAAGATATGACATGGGCGGGGAAAAGCTCGTTGACGCGCGCGGCGCACTGGGCGAACCAATCGACATTGTGCTGGAAATACTGGTACTCGTTTTCCTTTACCACCGGGTTGAGCCAGTGGCAGAAGTTGTGCAGGAAGATGCCGAGGATGGCGATGCCACGCAAGGCGTTGCATTCGGCTCGGGTGAGCAGTTCCTCGCCACGATTCGCCATGGCTACCTTATTACTACTATTTAGGCTTATTTGCATTATTTCTTTCCTTGTGCTTTTTCATCTTGGCGCGCGGCATCCCTCAGTTTGTCGTAATCGACACTGTTTTTCAACACGCGCGGCCGGCTCTCGTCATATTTTGGCGAGAGCACGTTGTATCGGTCGTTGTAGTCTTTCGAGCTTATGCCGGCGAGCCATACCATCATGTGAGGCATGGCGTCGGTCATGAATCGGCGGTTCTTGGCGTCCTTTATAGCCTTGAACACCCCAGGCTCGCGGTGAGCGTACTTGCGCGAGCACCATATCCAAAACGGCACCTCAAACTCGTAATGGGCCAAGGGCCAGTCGACGGCGGCGGAGTGGTTGCGGCAGATGATGTCGCGGCCAGGTTCGAATATCTCCTCGCCATGGTCGGGCATGTAGACCACGATGGCATCCTTGTTCTCAAAGCGCTTCACTATCTGCGTCACGATGGAGTCGTTGTAAAGGCAGGCGTTGTCGTAAGCGGCTATCATGCGGCGGCGGTAGTGGTCGCCGGCAAGGTCGGGACGAAGCTCCTTGTAGTCGTCGGCATGCCATTTGGCACGGTCGCTGGGGTAACGCGTGTTGTAGCTCACGTGCTGACCTATGAGATGGAAAATGATGAGGTTGTTGCCTTTAAGGTCTATCTTGCCGTCTTTCAAGAAGTTGTCGTAATCGGTGAGCAAGCCGTCGTCGAAGCGGTGAAGGCTCGTGTTGCGCAAGTCAAACTGAGCCTTGCTCAACACCGGGTCGTTGAGGAAAAAGCCTCCCGAGAAATCGTAGACAGCTTGTCCCGCGGCAAGGAGAAACTGGTTGGTGAGGAACGTCACCTTATAACCGGCCTTGCGGAAAAGTTCCGGGAAGAGCGGATAGTCGCACCACTCGCCCTTCTCGCCCACGACATGCATGGACAGCACGTTCTTGAACACGAAGCTCGTGAGGTTCCAGCACGACACCACGTCGTTGAACTTAGTCAGCCACCCGCTGCGCTCAAGGCGTTTCTGCCGTGGCGTGTCTTTCTGAGGATAGCCATAGAGTTGGCAATGGGCCTTGCTATAGCTCTCGCCGATAATCAGCACGATGGTAGGGGAACGGAAGGAGCACGAGTCAACCTTCACCCTCTTGGATGCCGCCACGCACTTGTCCACCTGCTGCGAGGCGAGGTGATTGCTGTACATGGAGAAGGCAAGGCGATATATGGGTAGGTAGAACTCGCCATGGTCCGGGTCGGTTAGGATGTGCTCTATTGACCCTATGGTGTCGGCCGTCATCAGGCGCGTCATGCCTCGCTTGTTGTTCCAACTCGCGGCAACGCTCCACACGAGCAACGCCAAGACCAAGACGCCACACTCCGGATAAAGCATGTATTTGTGGAAGAAACGAAGGAAACCGAAATTGAGCTTAGCCCGCAACTTGGCGTAGTTGACCTTCAACAATCGGCAAAGGGGCTTGCGCAAGCCCACAACGGCATGAAGCACGATGAGAAGCATTATCCATGCCACGGGAGAGGAGAGCACGTCGAGACTGAGATAAGTGGAAAGGAACTCGCCTGCCTCACGGCTGTCGGTCTCGCCAACAAGCATGAGCATGGAGGGGGAGATGACTGAGCCGAACTTCCAAAAACAAAACACGTCGGTCAACGCCACGCCATATAAAATGATGTAGAGGGCAAGGCGCACCCAGCGCCTCACCTTGGCGGGAATGACCGCAAGCACGGCGCACGCGAAGTAGACATCAAGAAAGAGCTCCAACCACAAGTTGTCGTAGACCTCCTGTCCATTGTTGTCTGGAAGCGTGAGATAGGCGCACAGTATGCCAAGGACATACATCATGAAAAAGAAAACGCCATTCTTCAGCAAGGGCAACATGAATAGTCGCGAAATACGATGGACAAATCTCATTTCTTATATTGTGTAAGCTTAATTCCTTTGCAAAAATAGTATAATTTATCTGTACGGCAAAGTGTAACACGAAATTAATTTGTACATTTGCCAAAAATATTAAGGTGATGGACTATACACTCAACATAAAGGGCCGTTTGCTCTCCCTCTCCGACCCTATTGTCATGGGCATTCTCAATTGCACTCCCGACAGTTTCTTCGCCGGAAGCCGCAAGCAGACCGAGAAGGAAATAGCCGACCGAGCCAACCAGATAGCAGCCGAGGGCGGCTCCATAATAGACGTGGGGGCTTTCTCCACGCGCCCTGGCGCCTCTGAGGTGAGCCAGGAAGAGGAAATGCGACGCCTGCGCCACGCCTTGCCAATAGTGAGACGCGAGCAGCCCGACATCGCCGTGTCGGTGGACACTTACCGCCCCGAGGTCGCGAGAATGGTAGTGGAAGAATATGGCGCCGACATAATCAACGACGTGTCGGAAGGCGGCATCACCGGCATAGTGGACAAGCCATTGGAGGAGAAATACGAGGTTGAGGGCGACGACAAGTTCAAGTCGTACCCTGCCATTTTCCGCATGATGGGCAAGTTGAAGGTGCCTTACATCCTCATGTCGGTACAAGGCAATATCCACGACATGCTCATGAACTTCTCAAAGGAAGTGCAGCAGCTTCGCGACTTGCACGTCAAGGACATTATCCTCGACCCAGGATATGGGTTTGGCAAGACGATGGAAGAGAACTTCACCATACTTCGCGACCAACGCAAGCTGGAAGTGCTCGGCCTGCCTATACTTGCCGGATTGTCGCGCAAACGCCTGATATGGAAGACGCTTGGCATAACAGCCGACGAGGCTCTCAACGGCACCACGGTGGTAAACACCTTCGCCCTCGCCAACGGCGCGAGCATCCTCAGGGTGCACGATGTCAAAGAGGCGGTGCAAGCGGTAAAATTATACACATTCTACACTAAACACTAACGCTCGATGTTTTTCTCCTTCGGCATAAAAGACATCATAGACATCGTAACCGTAGCGTTACTGCTCTACTACTTCTACCGGCTCATGAAAGAGAGCCGGTCGCTGAACGTCTTCACGGGTATCATCGTCTTCGTCATAGCATGGCTCTTCGTGTCACAAGTGTTGGAGATGCGCCTTCTCGGGAGCATCATGGACAAGCTCGTGTCGGTGGGTGTCATTGGCTTGATAGTGCTCTTCAAGGATGAGATTCGCAAGTTCCTCTACGAGATTGGAGAACGGCAAAGGGCAAGGAAGTTTATCAACTTGTTCTTCCACCGCGACAGCGCGCAACAAGCCGACAAGGAAGCCATCATGCCTATCGTGTGGGCGTGCATGGACATGGCAAAAGGCAAGGTGGGCGCGCTGATCGTGATTGAGCGGGCCACTCCACTCGATGACATAGTACAAACGGGTGAACTCATCGACGCCAACGTCAACAAACTGCTCATAGAGAACATCTTTTTCAAGAACTCACCACTGCACGACGGTGCCATGGTCATTTCCAAACGACGCATCAAGGCCGCCGGCTGCATACTGCCTGTGAGCCACAACATGGACATCCCCAAGGAACTTGGCTTGCGCCACCGTGCCGCCCTCGGCATATCGCAGGCGTGCGACGCCATAGCGGTAGTGGTGTCAGAGGAGACGGGGCGCATCAGCGCCGCCATAAAAGGCAACTTCCGCCTACGGCTCTCAGCCGAAGACCTTGAGAGCCTGCTAACTAAGGAAATGACCACCGTATGAAAAGCGCACTTAATTAACCCTGTGCTTCAAATAATGCGACTTGGTCTTGCCCAGGAAAAGTAGCAGCGCCAGCAAGCTTAACAAAGCCCCCAGGCGGTACATGGCATAATAACCACCATAACGGGCAGCCACCATGCTTCCAATCAGCATCCCGATGCCAATGCCAAGGTCGTTGCTCATGAGAAACATCGACGTGGCGGCTCCCCGCCGGTTTTCTGGCGCAAGCCTGACGAACAAGGTGTTGAACGACGGTTGCAACAACCCATAAGTAAGTCCTTGCATCAATCCAATGGCGAGAAACGCCACACTGCGTACAGTTTCGGCCACGGCCCCAGTACAGGAAAGCAGGAAGAAAGTGACTGAAGCCATCGCCAATCCTATCGCTGTCAGCGTGGTTATCAGCCCCTCGTCCACTTTCTTCCCCGAAAGCGGACGTGACACGGCAAGCCCCACTGCCATCAGCGTGAAATAAAGTCCGCCGTACTCGCCAATACCCAGTTCCGAGGCATATACGGCGACATAGGTACTGGTCGCTCCATATGGCACAAAGACAAGCAATTGTGTGAGCGAAGCCCACCATCCCGACGGGATAAAAAACGAGTCAAAGCTTATCTTACTTGACGGCTTCTGCTTGCGTGGAGGAATTTTGACCAACGCAGCCATCAGCAAGCCACAGCAAGCTGTCAAGGCGATAGATATAAATATCGTGTTAAAGGAAAAGCGATGGTAGGCCGCCAACCCCAGCATAGGACCCAAGCACATGGAAAGCGTGTTTGCCAATCCATAAATGCCCAATCCCTCACCAATGCGCGAGCGCGGAATAATCTGGCTGACCAACGTCGAGCCAGAAACCGTTGCCGCACCGAAAGCCAGGCCATGTGCCATACGGATAACGACAAACCACAAGAGAGCTGTTGCCAACACGTATCCTCCAAACAGCGCGGCAAAACAGAAATAAGCCAGCAGATATACGGGCCGCCGCCGGAAAGCGTCAAGCAGATAACCCGCAAGCGGTCGTATCGCTATGCACGCCACCATATAGCTTGACAGCACCAGTCCCACCACAGCCCCGTCTGCGGCAAATCGCTCGGACAAATAAAACGGCAGCAATGGCATCAAGGCATAAAAACTGAGAAACAGAAAGAAATTGCCTGCTGCCACACAACAGAAATTGCGTGTGATAAGGCGTGGCTTCCCTGACATGGAAGAATTATCGGCATTACGTATCATGATCCTTTAATTTTAGCGGTTGCATTATTAATGTCTTCAAAGAAATTCAGTACCTGCATTTGTGTGTCGTGAGGTATATCGGCAAGCAAAGCTCGCAACGTTTGTTGGCTCACTTCTATAATCTTCCTTTTCATGCGTTTGCCTTTGGCTGTCACATAGACATCATATTGCCGCCCAGACACGGACTGGCGGCTCACCAGCCCTTTTTCTTCCAAGTTGTCTATCGTTCGTTTTATTGCGGCCGTGTCTTTTTGGAGAGCCTCTGCTAATTTTGCCTGGCTGATTCCATCTTGTTGATAGAGCGCTCTCATAACTACGTATTGTGAATAAGGCAGGTTTATTTCAGCCTTGTGCAAGGCATTTTCCAATACGGCAATCATGTTACGAAGGCTTCTCTCCATCAAATATCCTAAAAGAGTAATATCCTTTTCCATTGTATGTTGAAATGAACTGAGTGCAAAGGTAACAAATTATATTGACTAATCAACATTTTGGGACACAATTGGTGTAACCGTATGCACTTTGGCTGTCACGCATATGCTTTACCCATGCCCATAACCTTTTTTCGTTTAGCACCGTTTCGCTTCATAAGCATTTTAATACTAAGCCGTTCTGTGCATTTTCTCCTTTTTTATGCATCTATTCCATAGATTTTCAGTAATTTTGCATGGCATACATATACGGATATAAGAACACAATATAAATCAATTCAAAATGAGTTTATTAGAAGAAATTGTGGCGCGCGCAAAAGCTGACAAGCAGCGCATCGTTCTTCCTGAGGCTGAGGAAGAGCGCACATTGAAAGCAGCCGACCGTGTGCTTGCCGACGACATCGCCGACATCATCCTCATTGGCAACCCTGACCATATCAAGCAGGAAGCCAAGGAATGGGGCCTTAACAACATCGACAAGGCCACCATCATCGATCCTCTCCACTTCGACAAGACCGAGGAATACGCCGAGAAGCTCGCCGAGCTGCGCAAGAAGAAAGGCATGACCGTGGACCAGGCCCGCGAGCTTGTCACCCACAACAACCTCTACCTTGGTTGCATGATTATCAAGAGCGGCGACGCCGATGGCCAAATCAGCGGCGCGCTGAGCACCACGGGCGACACCCTGCGCCCTGCGTTGCAGATTATCAAATGCGCACCTGGCATCACCTGTGTCAGCGGTGCCATGCTGCTCGTCACCAAGTCGCAATATGGCAAGGACGGCATCGTCGTGATGGGCGACGTGGCCGTGACACCAAACCCGACGGCTGACCAGATGGCACAAATCGCCTTCACAACGGCGCAAACCGCCAAGACCATCGCCGGAATCAGTGAGCCACACGTGGCCATGCTGAGCTATTCCACGAAAGGTTCCGCAAAGGACGCCATCGACAAGGCCACTGGCAAGAGCGTGTATGTCATCGACAAGGTTGTTGATGCCGTGAAGATAGCACGCGAGAAGTTCCCCGACTTGCAGGTAGACGGTGAGCTGCAGGCTGATGCCGCTCTCGTGCCGGCAGTGGGAAAGAAGAAAGCCCCACAGAGCAACATCGCCGGACGCGCCAACGTGCTCGTGGTGCCAAACCTCGAAGTGGGCAACATTGGTTACAAGCTCGTGGAACGTCTGGGCGGTGCCACGGCAATCGGCCCAATCCTCCAGGGCATTGCCCGCCCTGTCAACGACCTCAGCCGCGGCTGCTCCGTCGACGACATCTATTACATGGTGGCAATCACGAGCTGCCAAGCACAAGACGCCAAGAAATAATCATCAATAAGTAACTGCAAACAAAAAATGAAAGTACTTGTATTGAACTGCGGTAGCAGCAGCATTAAGTATAAACTCTACGACATGACCAACGAGGCCGTGCTTGCCCAAGGTGGCGTTGAGCGCATCGGCATTGACGGTGCCTTCATCAAGGTGAAGCTCCCCAATGGCGAGAAGAAGAAGATCATGGCAGACCTGCCCACCCACAAGGAGGGCGTGCAACTCGTCTTCAAGTGCCTCCTCGACCCTGAGTTCGGAGCCATCAAGAGCCTCGACGAGATTGGAGCCGTTGGTCACCGCATCGTGCAGGGTGGCGACCTCTTCGAGAAGAGCTGCATCGTCACGCCGAAAGTCGAGGAAGGCATCGAGAGCCTCATCGACCTTGCGCCAGTGCACAACAAGGGCCACTTGGCTGGCATCAAGGCCGTGGACGAGCTCATGCCAAACGTGCCGCAAGTGACGGTGTTCGACAACGCCTTCCACTCCACTATGCCCGACTACGCTTACCTCTATGCCGTACCTTACGAGTGGTACACCAAATACCACGTGCGTCGCTATGGCTTCCACGGCACGTCACACCGCTACGTGTCACACCGCGTTTGCGAGTTCCTCGGCGTGGACATCCACAAGCAGAAGATCATCACTTGTCACATCGGCAATGGCGCGTCGATAGCAGCCATCAAGTATGGCAAGGTCATCGACACATCCATGGGCCTCACCCCACTGGCTGGCTTGATGATGGGTTCTCGCTGCGGCGACATCGACCCGTCGGCAGTGTGTTACATGATGGAGAAGAGCGGCATGACCCCTCACGAGATGTCTGAGTATCTCAACAAGAAGAGCGGCGTGCTCGGCGTGGCTGGCATATCAAGCGACATGCGCGACAACGAGAACGCTGACAACGAGGGCAACAAGATGGCTCACCTCGCCTTGGCAATGTACAACTATCGCATCAAGAAATATATCGGAGCCTATGCCGCTGCCATGAACGGCGTGGACATCATCGTATGGACCGCCGGCGTGGGCGAGAACCAGGAAGGCGTGCGCTGGGACAGCTGCCAGGGACTTGAGTATCTCGGCGTGAAGATGGACAAGGAGCGCAACCACGTGCGCTCAAAGGAGCAAATCCTTTCAGCCGACGACTCCAAGGTGAAGGTGGTGATGATTCCTACCGATGAGGAGATTGTCATCGCTCGCGACACGCTGGCTCTCGTTGAGGGCCGTGAGCCAGAGATTTAACTTTGGCGACAGTGATCGTTTAAGTATACACATTTAAGCATACACAATAAAACATTAAGGGCGGCTCACTTTTGAGTCGCCCTTATTGTTTTCATGCTATTCGCTTTTTACCATGACCAGCATCTCAGCTTTCGCCTACAATTTGCTTTCTCCCTCCACATACTCTTCAAGGAAGAGATGCTCGCCATCAAAGACAGCATAAGAGAACTGGCTTATCCAGTCGCCGAGGATGAGCATCCGTGGCGTATGGCCTTCCACGCGAGGAAGGTTCAGGTCAAGCTCTATGTGGCGATGTCCATAGATGTAATAGTCGATATTTGGATGATGCCTCTCATATTCTTTCGTCCACAGCACGAGGTTCTCCTTGTCCTCGCCCATGAAAGGAGGCTCCTTGCCATCCACGCGTTTCAGCCTGCTGTGCTTTGCCCATTCAAGGCCAAGCTGCATGCCCCAACGGGGGTGTATGGCGGAGAACAACACTTGGCAAACATGGTTGTGGAAAATCCACCGCAACAATTTGAATGAGCCGCTGTTGTCGCCCAGTCCGTCGCCGTGGGCAAGATGAAACACCTTGCCATAGATTTCGGTCGTGAGAGGCTGATAGTGCATCGTCACACCGCACTCCTCCTCCAGATAATGATACGCCCAAATGTCGTGGTTGCCCGTGAAGAAATGAACCTCAACGCCCATGTCGGTAAGCTCCGACAGCTTGCCGAGGAAACGGGTGAAACCCTTAGGCACCACATATTTGTATTCATACCAGAAATCAAACATGTCGCCAAGGAGATACACGGCAGCTGCCTTGTCCTTTATGGAATCGAGAAAGCGCACAAGCCTGCGTTCCTGCATTCTGCGGTGAGGCACCGCGAGCGAACCGAGGTGCGCGTCTGAAAGGAAATAAACCGTCTTTCGCATAAGTCTTTCCTCCTACTAAACCTTATTCTTATTCCAATCCCAATTCAACACGCGCCTCTTCCGACATCATGCTTTGATCCCACGCTGGCTCAAACACGAGGTTCACGTTGGCGGTCTTCACACCGTCGGTGCTTTCGAGTTTGGAGCGCACGTCCTCAAGTATGAAGTCGGCGGCAGGGCACGACGGTGCCGTGAACGTCATGTCCACGTTCAGCGTGCCGTCATCCTCAAGGTCTATCTTGTATATCATGCCCAAGTCGTAGATGTTGACTGGTATCTCTGGATCGTAGACCGTCTTGAGCACGTCCACGATGCGTTCCTCTATCTTTGTCTTTTCTTCTTGTGTCATAATTCTCTTTTTTGCAAACTTACGAATAAAAAACGAACTGTACAAGAATCCAGCTTTTTATTTTCTTCACCATACAAGGTCAGCACACTGAAATAGCATTCACATTGCTACAAATTATTCCCACAATAATTACAGCCAAAGATCCTTGACATCTAACATAAACAAGGAGCAACACAAGCTTGGATTTATTCTATACTACCGAATAAAAATTAGCCATTTTATTTTGCGCCACCGAACAAAATCGCTATCTTTGCAGCAAACAATAAGCTATGGATACAGAATTGTTCAGAGCGATAATCTCTGAGAATCAAGAGTATATAGGAGACATTTCATTGGTGGAACGCTCTCTTGCGTTAGAGCCAAATGGCAACTATGTGTTTGTGGGAGTAAGACAAGCTGGCAAGTCTTATCTTATGTATCAGCAAATGCAACAGATGATAAATGGCGGAACGAGGTTAGAAGACATTGTATACATCAATTTTGATGATGAGCGTTTAAAAGAAATGACGGCAATGGACTTCGACCTTATCATTCAAGCGTACTATAGTATGTTTGATGGAACCCCAGTATTCTTCTTTGATGAGATTCAGAATGTTGACGGGTGGGCAAATTTTGCCCGCAGGCTTGCCAACAGGAAATACCAAGTCTATATTACGGGTAGCAATGCCAAGATGTTGAGCCGTGACATAGAGACCGTGCTTGGTGGCAGATACTTGGACGTCAAGGTGTTCCCCTATAATTTCAGGGAATATCTGAAAGCCAACGGGGTCAGCTTGTCAAAAGGATGGCAATATGGTCGCAAGGCAAATGAGTTGCAACGTCATTTCCACACTTATTTCGAGTGGGGCGGTTTCCCTGAGTTGGTTAATTTCCTTGAGAAAAGGATTTGGCTTAACAGTTTATACAATCGCATATTTTTCAACGACTTGGTGGTACGCCATAAAATAAAGAATGAAGATGCCTTGCGCCTTTGCGTGCGCAGATTGGCAGAAAGCGTCATGCAGCCCTGTTCGCTAAACCGGATTTGCAATCTAATCAAGTCTACTGGCACCACATGCAGTCCATCTACCATCATGGAATACGTGCGCTATCTGCAGGAATCTTGTCTGTTGATTTCTTTAGACAATTATGCATCCAAGTTTGTTGAAAAGGAAACAGTTAAGAAGCATTACTTCGTAGACAACGGCTTGTTGCACTTGTTTGTTAATGATCCATACCCTCAGTTACTGGAAAATCTCTGTGCAATAACCTTGTATAAGAAATATGGCAGTGGCTTGTACTATTATAATAAAGGAGTAGAGGTTGATTTCTATATTCCCGAAGAAGACTTGGCTATTCAAGCAAGTTTCAGAATGAGTGATGAAGCAACCTTGAAAAGAGAAATGAAGGCTTTGCAAGCCCTTCATTCCTTCAAGCCTCTACGCAAAGCTGCCATCATAACGTATGAGGATGAAGGAATGTTAGAGTACAAAGGATTGGAAATTGAGTTGAAGCCAGTCTGGAAATGGGTCTTGGACATATAGCCTCACACCCTTCCTTCCTCGCGGTAGCTGTAATAAGCCCCGTCGGTCACGATTACATGGTCGAGGAAATAGACCCTCATTATCTCGCAAGCCTTCCGTATGCGCTCGGTTATCCTGTCGTCATCTTTCGACGGGTGGAGGTTTCCGCTCGGATGATTGTGGCACGCCACCAATACCGTGGCATTGTTGAGTATGGCCTCCTTCATTATTATGCGCACGTCCACCGCCGTCTCCGTTATTCCACCGTGGCTCACGCGCATCGCCTTGATGAGCCTGAAACGCTGGTTCATCAGCAACACGTGAAACTCCTCCACGTCCAAGTCTTGCATCAGGGGGTGCATATAGTTGTATATCGCCGTGGCGGAGCCCAAATCGGCTCGTTCCTCGGCTTTCTCCCTCGCGCGCCGCTTGCCCAGTTCGCACGCCGCGAGGATGGTGATAGCCTTCGCCGGCCCAATGCCCTTGAATCGCTCCAAGTCGGTTATCGACATCTTGCCGAGGGTATTAAGATTGTTGTTGCACGAGGCCATCACCGTTTTCATCAGTTCCACGGCACTCACCTTTGGCGTGCCCGAGCCAATGAGGATGGCCAGCAACTCGGCGTTGGACAGTGCGGCGGGGCCGAGCCGCTCCAGTCGCTCGCGCGGGCGGTCTTCCTCCGCCCAGTTTGCTATTGTCAGGTTTTGCATAGGTCAAGGCTTTAGGTTCACTGTGTCAGGTCCGCAAGACGCTCATTTGGCAAAGGCCTTGTCTTTTATCTTGTCAAAGGCTTCCTCGCCATCGTTGGCCGCGGGCTTGATGCCAAGAAGATGACAAACGAAAGGATAGACCGCGGTGTTGCTTATCTTCCCAATGTTCACACCCTGCCTTATGTCGGGTCCCCACGCCCTGAACACCGCCTGCATATCGCTATACCCAGGGTCAAACCCGTGCACGCCGCCGTCGTGGGTGTCGCTGTCATAAAACATATAGCCCTCGTCGGGCAGCACGAGCACGTCGCCGATATTGGCATCGGCTTGATAATGAAGATATTGCGGGATGTCCGCCTTGCGCCACACTCTCAGGTGCGGCACGTGGGCAAGGGCCTTCACTATGCTGTCTTGCTGCCACCTCTGCGGCGCGTACACGTTGCATGGCAGGTTGCCCTCCAAGGCATCATACCACTCCTTGCGCAGATAGTCGGAGGGTTTTATCTTCCTCGAAGGCGTGAACCACGTCATGCCATGGTCGGAGACCACCACGAGGTTCACCCTGTCCTTCATGCCCACGTCCGCCACGCGCTTCCAAAGCGAGGCGAGCAGCGAGTCGACGGTCTCCACGGCGCGACGGGTCTTTTTCGACTGTGGGCCGAAGGCGTGCCCGCTGGCGTCGGGTTCCTCAAAGTAAGCCATTATCAAGTCGGGCGCGTCTTTCTTCTTCAAGTAGGCCACTATGCTGTCGGCACGCTGGGCGAAGGTGAGGTGCGGCTTCTCGTCATAATTGTGCCACACGTCGGGACGCTTTCCGCCGATTGCCACATCGGAGCCTGGCCAATAAAACACGGCCGTGCGCAAACCTTGCCGCTGGGCGGTGAGCCACAACGGTTCGCCATGGTAAAAACGCGGGTCAAACTTCGTCTTGGGGTTGCCCAACGAGAACCTGACGCCCGTGGCGCGGTCGTTGAACGAGTTGGCTATTATGCCGTGATGCTCGGGCCGCAACCCCGTGGCAAGCGTGTAGTGGTTGGGGAATGTCTTTGAGGGGAAAGACGGTATGAGCGAGCCCTCGACCCCATGGGCAGCCATGCCATCGAGGAATGGCGTGTCATAATACAGGGGATAGTCCCAACGGAAGCCGTCGAAAGACACGAGCACGGTGACCTTGCGCCCATAGGAAGGCGTGGAGGCAAGCAAAATCACCAATGCCACGAGGCATAAAAGCGTTCTTTTCAGCATAAAAGAATATGATTGTTAATATTAAGGACAAAATTAAATAAAATAGCCGTAACTTTGCAGTGCATTTTCAATAAAATAATCTCAACACGATGAAATTATTCTCTCGGGGCATTGTCGCGAAACCGTTTCGCTTGTGCCTTGCCGTCTGTTTTTTGTTGGTTGCCGTCTCGTGCAACGGCTTGTTCTCATCGGTTTACGATGACGCCGATGACGGTGGCAAGACAGAGACAACGGAGTCGCGGATAAGCATGGACGCCTCAAGTTGGCAAAACTGGTACTACATCTCTTTCGACTCCTTGGAGACCCTGCGCGAGCAGGGCGACATGGCAAAGCTCAAATACGCGCAAAGCCACTTCACGCCCTACCCCATACCCATGACTCCCACTGGCGAGAAGACGACCTCGCACCCGACGCAAGGCACCACGGGGCTCTACACTTATTGGTACGACATCTTCGGCCAGGGCTTGTCCAAAAACGAGTTCAAGGCGTTCACGCCCACGGCTCCGCAGCCCGAGCCCGACCATTGGGACCTCGCCATCCACTATTCTGACGCGCGCACCAACGGCGGCGCGGTGCTCAAGACGAGCTACACCAGCCTGGACGACCTGCCGGCTTCCTCAGCCGACTTCGCCGGCACGGAGTTCACGCCCGACGAGTGGTCGGAGAGTGACGTGTGGGCAGACCAAACCGAACAACTCAACAAGCTCCTCGGATGCCAGGGCATAAAGATAAACAAGGTGCTGTCGTCGTGGCTGCAAGTGGAGATGAAAAGCTTGCCGCCGCTTTTCACGCTCGACTCCCACGTCTTCCTCATAAGGCTGAAGACGGGACGCTACGCCGCCGTGCAACTGCAAAACTACATGAACGCCAACGGTGAAAAGGGTCACCTCACCATAAACTATAAATACCCTTACTAACATCCGCGAAGGACAATGATGAAAAGATACCCTATAACGCTCCTCATATCGGCAATGGCGCCTCTCGCCCTTGCCGCGCAAACCGACTCGCTGCTCATTGCCGACGACCTCAACCAAGTGGTCGTCACCGGCACGCGCACGCCAAAGACATTGCTCAAGACACCGGTGATGACAAAGGTCATTACCCACGCGGAAATAGAGAAAGCGGATGCCACCACGCTGCAAGACATATTGCAACAGAGCATCCCCGGCGTGGAGTTCTCCTACTCCATGAACCAGCAACGCCACATGAACTTCTCGGGGTTTGGCGGGCAGAGCATGCTCATCCTCGTGGATGGCGAGAGGCTCGCGGGTGAGACGATGGACGACGTTGACTTCGACCGCCTCACCCTCAGCAACGTGGACCACATAGAGATAGTGAAAGGCCCAGTGTCGGCGCTCTACGGCAGCAACGCCAACGGAGGCGTGATAAACATCATAACCAAGAGCAACGACAAGCCATTCAAGCTCAACCTCAACGCGCGGGTGGGCAAGCACGACAGCCAGAGATACGGACTGACATGGATGCAGGGCAACGGCAAATGGGCCAACAGCCTCGACATGAGCCGCAACAGCAGCGCCAACTACGAGGTGCACAGCGCAAGCGACCCAGTGACGAGGGTCTTCTCCACCATCTACGGTGACAACACATACAACTTCAAGGAGCAGCTCGCCTTCCGCCCCACGAAGGACATTAACATAAAAGGACACGCCGGCTACTTCTTCAGGCAGACCAAGCGCTCCGTGGACACGCCGGAGAGATACCGCGACTACAACGGCGGCGTCAAGGCCGACTGGCGCGTGACGGGCGATGACCACATATATGGCAGCTACGACTTCGACCAATACGACAAGTCAAACTACCAGAGCATCAGCAAGCTCGACATACGCTATTACTCCAACGTGCAAAACGCGTTCCGCATGCTCTACAACCACGCCTTCGACAAGGGCAACATCCTCACCGTGGGGTCCGACTACATGCACGACTTCCTGAGAAACAACCGCCTCGCCGACGGCACGCACCACCAAGACTGCTTCGACGCCTTCGCGCAATACGACGGCGAGATAAACGACATCTGGGAGGTCGTGGCTGCCTTGCGCTACGACTATTTCTCAGACGGCTCGTCGCTGCAAAGGCTCACGCCGAAGCTCAGCATCCGCCACACGCCGATGAAGGGCCTCAACGTGCGCTTCGGATATGGCATGGGGTTCAAGGCCCCGTCGTTGAAGGAAAAATATTACCAATACGACGCCGCCGGGATATGGATAATACAGGGCAACCCGGACCTCAAGCCGGAATACAGCAACAACTTCAACCTGTCGCTCGAATATCACTGGCGAAACTACGAGTTCCTGCTCGACGGATACCACAACCACGTGAAAGACAAGATAGCGTCGGGCATACCATACTATGCCAACAAGACCGACCGCACGCCTACGCTGCCCTACGTGAACCTTGACACCTACTCGGTAAACGGTATCGAGGCATCGGCAAAGGGACATTGGAGAAACGGGCTCTCGGCAAGCGTGGCATACGCCTACACCAACGAGAGCATGCCCAAAGACAAGGACGGCAACACGGCCAACAACGAGTACATACCAGCACGCAAGCACGCGCTGAACGTGCATGCCGACTGGGAGCACAGCTTCTGCAAGAATTACGGGGTGGACATCATCGTGGACGGCAAGGTGATGTCGGGCGTGGACAACGTGGAGTATGTCAACTATTACGACATCGCCCAAGGCGTGGCAAACGTGAGCTACCCTGCCTACACCCTGTGGAAACTGATGATATGCAACCGCATAGGCAAGGCTGTCAAGCTGAACATCACCGTTGACAACCTGCTCAACTACAAGCCAAAATATTATTATCTAAACGCGCCTCTCACCGATGGCATCAACCTCATGGCAGGCTTGTCGATAGACATCGACAAGCTCGTGAGGCACTAATGATACTGGCGCGGCTACAAAGGCGCGGCGAAAAAAAAACGGTACCACGGCGTGGTACTGTGAATACCAAACCGTGGTACCGCGAGTACCACACCGTGGTATTGTGAATACCACGCCTTGGTACTAAGACTACCGCACCGTGGTACTGCGCGTACCACGGTGCGGTATTTTTTTGGTACCAAGTTCTTTCTTCTGTTCCACCAGGGAGTTGCGTTCCCAAAACACGCCATCCGAATAGCCTTGGATGGTTCGGTCATGGGTGGCGTTGAGCAGTCTCTTTGCCGCCCACAGGCAATATTCGCGACTGATTTCTATTCCACAATACTTCCTGCCCAACTTGCTCGCGACCACTGCCGTAGTGCCGCTCCCAAGAAACGGGTCAAGAATCCTGTCGCCAGGCCTTGAGGAGGCGAGCATCAATTTAGCGATGAGCTTCTCTGGTTTCTGCGTGGGAT
>DAIOUH010000021.1:19617-21976 GCA_036751585.1 Prevotella sp.
ATATTGGTTGCCACGTGTAAAACTTACTTTGAATTGTTTTTTATACGGTTTAATCATAGTCGCGTTTTTGACAGTGGAAACACTGTCAAAAACATATTTTATTAGTGACAACTTAACACATACATAAGCGAATAATTATGATAAAAAAAACATTGTAAATAGCATCAATTATGTCACGGAAGAATATTTTTGACGGTGATAGTTACCATGCGATATTTGCAGGCATAATCTACAAAAGAATACAAACTCGCGCATGGTTTACCAATGCAGACATTATGGTAGAATATGAAGGGTTGAATTCCATCTCTGATTTGCCATATTCCATATCCAAATGCCCACAGATAAAGGAGTTGACCAAGGCTCTTTCCGAACTCAAGAAATTGATAGGCCCAGACAATTTTGAAGAAGCTGGAAACAATCGTAACAAGCGTTTCCGTTACATAGGAGCTAACGATGATCCCCTTGCCGACCTGCGCAATGCCAAAGTCATAAGTGACTTGAAACAGTATTGGCAATTTTGTCAAGATTCCGCGGGATTTTTTCCTTCGTCATGGCTTGAATATTTCTTCAAGGACAGCAAAGACCTAATAGAAATAAAATCAAAACGAAAAAAAGGCGATCAAGTGTTGAGTACGAGTCTTGACCGTATGTTGACCAATATAGAGCTTCTTCCCTTTCTGTATGAGGCCATCATACACAAACAAGTACTTTCAGTCGAATACAAACCATACGATGAGGATAAACGCACATTGACGTTTCATCCACATTACCTGAAGGAATTCAATGGTAGGTGGAACTTGCTTGGGCATGCTGAAGGTCAAAGGCCAGAGTTGGGTTACAACATTGCCATTGATAGAATAATAGGAACGCCACATCAAATAAAAGAATTAAATTACCGCCCTGCTCCAGTGGGATTTTACGAGAAATATTTTCATGACATTGTCGGTGTTAGCCACATGAAAGATCAAGATGGGCAACCATATCCTGCACTCCCCATACACATACGTGCCCATTCACATTACATATATAAGCTGACCGAAACTAAAAAAATTCACCCGAGTCAGACGATTGCCATACCATACGGCGAGCACGAAGATGGCACCTACGGAGAGTTTGTCGTTCACGTGGAATTAAACAATGAGTTCATCGGTCGTATTCTACAAATGGGATCTGGACTTGAGATTGTCGCTCCAGACGAAGTGAGAAGCGTATTTAAGAAGCGTGTCGATGATCTCGTTAAACTATATGAATAAGTCTACTTAACGACTATTATACCATGGCGGAATGGTGCCAAATCTATTGGTACCAATTAGACAGTCACAATCGTTGCTGACATACTAAAAAGTAACTAACTTTGCAGCGTCAATCATCGGAACCACCCCTGTGATCGACGCTGCAAACTGTTTGGTGGGAAACTAAAATAGAATGAAAGCCATGAAAAACAATGCTATTGGACAAATCGTAGAAGACCTATTAAAAAAGACCGAAGAACGTAAAATAAAGGAAGCCAATCACATGAGCAGACGAAAAGAGGCATTGGCACGGCGCAAGGAAGCTAACGCTTGGGCTAAGATGGCCAAACGCGCTAAGTACAAGAGGGCAGCCGTAAAAGAATGCTGCCGAAGCACCACTTTTCAGATGGAAGGCGAACTCTTTGACGGAATACTCTTGAACCTTCAAGACAGGAACTGCGACAAGTCATACCCCGTACAAAAGCGCATTCTTCGCCGAATCGTGGAGAAGCGTTTGGCACAACAAGTCTATGGCAAAGTGGGCAAAAATGGAACCTGCCTATTTCGGCACATTGCACGTCAATGTGAAAGCTGGAGCATGAAGAAACTGCGCGACTACCAGTTATGCATTTGAAGCATATTAATGAATAATGGTTCCAAAATAAAAAACATAAACACCTATGGCAGCATTTACCGTAAACACACACCACGCTTATCTCAACAACTACATCGTAATTAAAGCAGAAGGGCTAGCAACAATTGTTGACACCATTACCAAACAAACATATCAGGTAAATAATAAACTGACAATTCGCTTAACTGCCGGTCGCCACTTGTTGAAGTCAGACGACCATGAAGAGGAACTCTTCATTGAAGACGCTGTCAAGTTGGGCGGTAGTAATATAAAAGGCGCCTTTGTCTTCGATAAGAATCCTTGGGCTTTCGTGAAAGCCCAAGACCGACTTTACGCTTCGAACACTAAGACACACGAAGAGAAAGTGGAATACGGCATAACCCCAGATGAAATAGTGCCGTTTCCCACGTATATGGGAGCTGACGAACTATTTCGTTTCAAGACCCAAGACGACTATGCAATATTCAATGTATTGACTGGAAAGATAGTATTT
>DAIOUH010000021.1:21986-27480 GCA_036751585.1 Prevotella sp.
ACACAGGCCACATCTTTCAAAACGACCACTTGGTAATATTCAAAGATGAAGAAGGCGGAGAGGTGTATGACTACCGTCGTGGCAAGACAATAGTACATTTTGACGGCCAATACATGAAAGACAACAAGTTCTTCTATGTCAATGACAAGCGGTTATACGCTTTGAGCCTTGAATCTTCACAATTCAAGGAAATCTCCTATGTCGGGATCGTTGAAACCGATGATTTGTTGATTGATAATCATCTGCTTAGGCTGTCTGACGACTACCCAAACAAAAAATTCTATACATACTTTTCGTTGGGTGACGGTGAGCATGAGGAGAGTATGTCAAAAACAAGAATCCTGTCACCTTATTATATAGATAGCTGGACTGGGGGACACATGTGCCATTTTGATAAGGTCAAAGAGGACTTTCGCCAATTCAACAAGGCTTGTCATGAAAATCGCATTGAACATGGCAACCTACACTGTTTGTGCCTCGGACTGAGAGTATCCAACGTGGAAACCCATAGTGAAGCCGACAAGCAGACACTTAATATCAAGGGAGAACTTATTTCCTATCCAGCATCTGACCTATCGGTACCATTTGAGGTGACAGGACAAGAAGGCAATACCATAGACTTTGCCAAACGCATCATTGTTCCTCCTCATAAACAAGATAAAAATGATGTACCAAGCGAAACGAGCAATGTAGACCTCACCTTGGATAAGGGTGAAAGACAGATTGGAATGTCTGAATCACATAATCGCCTTGTAACCATAGAAAAGGGCAACTTGTTCGTTCGTAACCTAAAACTGAATGAGAGACGTCGAATCTTGCAGGACATTTTCGACACGTCCCATTTCCTCAATGCGTATTTCGCAAGTAACGGAAAGACTGTTGTCCTCCAAGACGACAACAAGGAACTGTCGTGTCTTGAACTTGATAATATGAAAACAAAATCCTTTGACATAGATGGATTCACGTTAACATGTAGCGAAGGCTATAACGGCTATAAGCCCGAGATATCATTGGAGGATTCTCGCACCTCCGTATGGAGAGACCCTGTTACGCTGCAATTCATTCCAAAAGAAGACATATCTAAGTACACATTCAAGAGTCCTGATGGCAAATACATTGCCGACACCCGACTGACTAACGTCTTCTACAATCGGTTGACAAAAAGCGAGATGAACTGGGACGAGATGACTGCACTTAAGAAAGAATACAACTGGGATGATAATGCCAAGAAAGAAGAAAAAGACGAGAAAATAAGACGAAGGAAAGCCCTTGCGGAGAAATATTCCAAAGACGACTTGTTCGGTAAAATCAAGGAAGAAGCAACTCATTATTATTCTAATAGTGATAACGGAGGGGAAAAAGACAAGGAGAGAGAAAACTTCACAAAGAGAATGATAGACTACTACGTGACACAGGATCACGACTTCGCATCTCTTATTATAGACCCATTAGGATACGTAAGCTACAGAAAAAAAGAAGAAGGCACTGAGGACAAGCGGATTCTTATAGGCAGAAGCGTGCTCTATCTGAATTATGTTTCTTTCTCATACGATTCGAGATATCTCTGCTTTGCCGCCAAGATGGACAGTGACAAATTCCGCAATTCTCAAATGGGCGTGTTTGAAATTTTCGATTTGGAAAGCGGAGCCATCGTGAACAGGACAGAAAGCCTTGACGGAAAAGAGTTGTGGGCAGTGTGGATGGCCATGTTCAGTAAGAAAGGCGATGTCGCATTCTACGACAGCCATGCAAACGCTTATCTAAAACGTCCATCAGACAACTATGCCAAGACGATTGAGGCTCCTGGCAAAAGTCTACTATGCTTTAGCCCGTCAGGAAATTACATAGCATGCTCTGATCAGGAATACATAGATTATGCGCATCATCCCAATGAGGACTGGGGGCATCAGCCATCTGGCAACGTGTACATATCTTCCGTTGATGTTTTTCCAAATTGCCTGGAACAATACAATGACCTTGGCGACAGCGTGTCCGGTGTAGCCAGTAGGGCAATGACAGTGGCATCAGCAGCGTTTTCCCAAGACGACACTCGACTTTTAGTCGTAAGCAAAGATGGTGTCGTCGTCGTAAGAAATTTAAAGAAAACGGCAAGCGATGACATCGCTTATGATGATGGGGACTATGATACCAATCCCATATGGGAAGATGATTATGGAACAAGCTATGGTAAGTATGCTGGCAGTTACGCCCAAGATGTCATGGGGTACGATGACGACACCATTGATGACGCATTCGAGGGAGATTCCGATGCATATTGGAATATTGATTGAAATATCGCAACGCATAGAATAAAAGTTTCATAATTTTGTTGTATTTTTGCATCAGAAACAGACGAGGTCTTTGACAATCGGGGCAACAGGCATAAATTTGAACACGTCTTGCGGGCGAAAGCCGTGCCTTTACGAAGGCATATTCGCATGATGTTGTCTCTTCGCCTGTCACGGCGTTGAGATAACAAAGTTGTCTTGTCAACGTAGACTTGCATATGTTATTTCCCAAATGGAGACACCTCTATGTTGTCTACTATTCTATAATCTTATAGTTATTTACATAAAGAAACGAGCGCCTGTTGCCCCGACGAGACCTCTTCTGATTTCTAATAGATAAATAAAATGGACAAGGACACAATAGCTAAAGTTGCACGCCAGATGGAGACAAAGGAGGATTTACTCCATCTTCTTAACCAAATGAAGCGTGACGAGATGACTGAGACTGGCATGGGTGACAAGTACCATCCATTCGAGGTACGTCTCATAAATTACTATTGCAACCCTAACAACACATTTCACAGATACAGGCAATTCAAAATCAAAAAGAAGACTGGTGGATTCAGGCTGATAACGACTCCGAGAAACCGTAGTTTCATGCTAATATTGCATTATGTCAACGAAATATTCAAGGCACTTTATGCACCATCGGAATATGCCATGGGGTTTACCGAAGGTCGCTCTGTCGTGACGAACGCTAATCTTCACAGGGGACAGAACTATATTTTCAACATTGACTTGAAAGATTTCTTTCCAAGCGTTATTCAGGCAAGGGTATGGAAGAGAATACAACTGAAGCCACTGTTCATCAAGCAACCAGTTGCCAATGTCATTGCAGGCTTGTGCTCAATGAAAGAGAAAATGGAAGACGGCACCGTCAAGTATGTACTGCCACAAGGTGCACCCACGTCGCCCATAATCACAAACATGATATGCGACAAACTTGACAGGCGCTTGGCAGGACTGGCCAAGCGATTCGGCTTGAGATATTCACGTTATGCAGATGACATAACATTCAGTTCCATGCACAATGTATATCAAAAAGCCAGTGAGTTCCGCAAAGAACTGGCACGCATCATAGCTGACCAGGGATTTACCATGAACGAAGATAAGAGACGGCTTCAAAAACGTGGTGCCCGTCAGGAGGTGACGGGCATCATTGTGAGTGATAAACTCAACGTAACACAGAAATATGTACGCGACATTCGCAACATTCTTTATATTTGGAAAAAATATGGGTATGTAACTGCATACAGCAAGTTCTTTTCTAAATACAAAAGAGAGAAAGGACACGTGAAAAAAGGAGACCCTGATATTGTGAATGTGTTGAATGGAAAACTCTTGTACCTGAAAATGGTGAAAGGCGAAGGTGATAGCGTGTATATGAGGCTCAAGGCTAAATTTGACACTTTGTGCCATTCGCTTCATGACAGCAACAAGACAACAGCTCATGGCATCACTTATGTGGAAACCACCCCATTGCTGGCATTCGAGCAAAAAAATCAAACAGAAGTATCCTTCATACTGTCGAGTCACAAGGTCTCTAAAAAGCTACCATGCTTGGGAAATGAAAAAATGAAAAATACGAGTAATTTAGAAAGCGAAGGCAGAACCATACCTCATCGGTATGCCTCTTTCGTCCTTGGTGGCAAGCGTCAGTTGGCCTCTGTGAGTAAAAAGCTGAAGACGATGGAAGAACACAACAAAGCCCTTCTCTCAATGCCAAGGGTAAGGATTTTTGGCTGATTCATCGCTCAGACAAGGTAACGGTGCCACCTGTAGCACTGGTAAACATTGACGATTTGAATAAAGATTTGGATGAATTGCTTAATTAATGCTTGCTTATGGATGACAAATTGAAATCTACTATCGACAAGATAGAACAGTTAGCAAAACAAAATTCCGAGTTTGACAAGGAACTGCGTAAGAGGCTAAACATAGCCTCTTACACTCATGTCATATATGGAGATGAAGACCGCATCAAGCGAATAGAGAAATACTTAGGCCTTGATTACTATGTCGACTCTAAAGATTCGAATGTTGACTACAGCTTCATTCAAATTATTGATGTGAGAAACCAGTTGATTTCTGACAATCGGGAAATGATGCGATTTAGATACGGAACAAGATACCACGAGATAGACTTTGACGAATTCTGTCGATACGCTCATTTTCAAGTTGAAATGTTGCTCAACTACTATTACGACATGATTTGCCAATATGACCTAAATTCCATCAAGAAGCACATTGAACACTATAATCCAGGGTATAATATTGAAAATGCGAAATCGTTAGGGGCAATTAGTTTTCTCATCAAACTATGAATTCAAACTTGATTTTAATCAAAAGAGAACCTTTGAGAATTTGGCAAAAGTCAGAAACGAGACAAGCCACAGGTCAGCTTCGCGAGACCAGCTTAAACGAGACCAGCTTAAACGAGACCAGCTTAAACGAGACCAGCTTAAAATAGAAGAATACAAGCAATTATTATTGGCAAACGGAATTCCTTTGAAAAAAGACGGAAGCGTCAATTGGTTTGACATTAAAGCAGATGCCAAAATGGAGGAGACTTTCAAATCTAAATTCGAAAAGACTCCCGAATACAAACTATATGAATACCTGTTGTGGTATAACTCAAAGCCTTTTGACGCAATTATTGAAGCGCTCAAATATTTAGCCAATTTCGTCAGCCATAAATTATAGGAAATCAAAGTCAAACAACAGGCTAAATTCCAAACGAGGAATCCAGTCATAAATCTTGTCTGAATTTCAACATACAGCAATAAATGACAGCTTTTTCAGTAAGTAGAACCAGCTCTACATTGATTAGTATCGCAATTAAGCTTTAAGCTCTACCAACGTACTATCTGTTCAAAAGCCCTTGCAAAAACACATGAGCCTTCACCTCGTCAATATGATTTTCAAAAACAGGTTCATTCAGCATCTCGTCTATAGCTTCACCACTAAATTGAGCAACACCTCTTGTGCTTCGTCCTGCCCAGTGATATTGTAATAAGGTATTATCTATCAACTTTTCATGATAAACAGAGCAAAGCACTGTCTTAAAAACACTTGTATCATCGATTCCAATAAAAAAGAACAAAAATATGCTATCGGAATCACTCATCTGTCTTAAGAATTTGTCTATAGTGCGCCGCGAGGTGGCACGTCTGGCACTGGAAAAGCTCATCGCCGACGGTCGCATC
>DAIOUH010000022.1:0-20070 GCA_036751585.1 Prevotella sp.
GGGTTGGCAATGTGCATCAGCGCGGTCAACACGAAGACCGTGGCGATGATGCTCACGGGAATGTGCCATGTTATGACTCGGCGCCAAAGCAGGTAGATGAGTCCGAGGATGATGGCGATGCCGCACACCTCGCCAAGAGAGCCTGCGCCCATGGCGTAAGTGTCGTTGCCGAGCAGAAGGCTGAGCGAGTCGGGCAGACGGTCGAGAATCGAGCTGTCGCCTTTCTTCGCTGCCCATTTTATGATGCTCAGTGGCGTGGCGCCAGTCTCGGCGTCGGTATATTTCAGCAGTTGCCCTGCCAAGGGCCACGATGTCATCTGCGACGGAAACGACACGAGCAGGAAGCACCTACCCACCAACGCGGGGTTGAAGATGTTGCATCCCAAGCCTCCGAAGGTCATCTTGCCTACGCCTATTGCCACGATTGCGCCCAGCACCACTATCCATGCGGGTATGTTGGACGGCAGGTTGAAGCCCAACAGCAGACCGGTTATCACCGCCGACCAGTCGGTGATGGTGGTGCGTTGAGTGTGCATCACGTACTTGCCAATTATCCATTCTGTTGCCACGCAAGCGAGCACGCTGGTGGCGCATACTATCAGCGAGCCTATGCCGAAGAAAAGCAGCGAGGCTGCCAATGTGGGTATGAGGGCTATTACCACGTCGCGCATGTCTTGCTCCATGGTGCGTGGGGAGTGGACGTGTGGCGATTGCGATATGATTAGATTCGACATGTTTGTATTTGTTCTTTTTGCGTTATGTTTTCTTTGTCGTAGTTTACGGCTTGGGTTGTTTCCTTGCCTTTATGATGCCCATCACGGTGGCCTTGCCTTTCCTTATGTTGTCGAGCAACGGACGCGCCGACGGGCAGGTGTATTGGCAGGAGCCGCATTCTATGCACGAGGTTATGTATTCGTGCTCGGCGCGTTCCCAGTCGCCCTTGGCGGAAGCCGTGGCAAGAAGGTAAGGCTCAAGCCCCATTGGGCACACGCCCACGCACTTGGCACAGCGCACGCACGGTCTTGGTTGCCTGCGCAGCGTGTCGTCGCCCGTCAGCACGGTGATGGCGTTGGAGCCTTTCACGATTGGAGCCTCAAGGCTTGTCAGCGCCTTTCCCATCATTGGGCCGCCACTGAGAACCTTGTTGTGTCCTTCGGGCAGACCGCCACATATTTCTATTAGGCTTGCCGCGCTTGTGCCCATCCTCACGAGGAAGTTGCCCGACCGTTTCATGGCCAATCCCGACACCGTGACCACGCGCTCGAAAAGTGGCTTGTGCTTCATCACGGCTTGATACACGGCGAAGGCAGTCGCCACGTTGTCCACCACCGCTCCCACGTTGGCAGGGATGGCAGGTGGCATTGGCACGCGACGGTTTATCACGGCATCGATGAGTTGCTTCTCGCCGCCTTGTGGGTAGGCTTGCTTGAGAGGCACCACCTCTATGGTGTCATCGTCGGCGGTGGTCTTCTCCATTATGTCTATGGCATCGGGCTTGTTCACCTCAATGCCGATGTATCCGCGCTTCACGCCCACGGCGCGCATTATGATGCGCAGTCCTTCCACTATCTCTGCCGCGTGCTCCAGCATGAGCCTGTGGTCTGACGTGATGTAAGGCTCGCATTCCACGCCATTGAGGATGACGCACTCCACGCTTCCCTCGGGAGGCATGAGCTTGACGTAGGTGGGGAATCCGGCTCCGCCCATTCCCGTCACGCCGGCTGTCTTCACGCGCTCCACGATTTCCTTGGCGTCAAGTTCGGGATGAGATTTGAGGGTCTCCAACTTCTCGCTTCTGTCTATGGAAGGCTCCCAATCGTCGCCCTCCACATTAACAATAATCACAGGCTTCTGGTATCCTGACGCGTCGACAGCTTGGTCTATCTTGAACACCGTTCCCGACACGGAAGAATGCACTGGGGCGGAGATGAAGCCTCCGGCTTCCGCCAGCAGCGTGCCAACCTTTACCTTGTCGCCTTTCTTGACCACGGGCTTGGCAGGCGCGCCAATGTGCTGGGAGAGTGGGAATACGGCTCGCTGAGGCAGAGGCGCTGGTTCTATGGCCTTGCCTGCCGCTATCTTGTGGTCGTCCACGTGGATGCCACCTATCTTGAATGTCTTTATTTTCATGGTGCTTAGTGTCATTAGTCTTGGGCGGTCTTTTCAGCTGTCGCGTCGTTGGCGGTTGTCTTGGCTGGTGGAAATCCGCTTGCCACGATTGCCTTGCGTGGGCACACTGCCACGCATTTGCGGCACATGCGGCATTTCTCCGAGTCGATTGTCGCCACGTTGCCGTTGATGGTTATAGCCTCGAATGGGCACTCCTTGGCGCATTTGCCGCACCCGATGCACGAGTGGCCGCACACCTTCATGGCTATGGGGCCGCGGTCGTGGTTGCTGCACGCCACGATGACCATCCTGTTTTTCGCTCCCACTTGGTGCAACTCCAACAAGTGGCGAGGACAAGCCTTGACGCACGATCCGCATGCCACGCATACGTCAGCGTCAACCTCCGGAATGTGTTTCTCTGGGTTGATGGTGATGCCGCCAAAGTCGCACGCGTTGGCGCAGTCGCCGCATCCTAAGCAGCCATAGCCGCATGCCGACTCGCCTGAGCCGCAACGGTTCATGGCGTCGCAGGTGCGGAGACCATCGTAGGTGGCGATTGGCGCGAGGTCGCAACCAGCGCATCTCAGTGCCGCGACGCGTTTTTTCCCTGCCTTGTTCTCAAGGCCGAGCAGCGCGTAGATTTTCGACATGGCGGTGTCGCCCCCGACAGGGCACGTGGGTAAGTCGCCGCCCTCGTCGGCGGCCTTCACGATGGCTTGCGCGAGCGATTGGCATCCGGCGAATCCACATCCGCCACAGTTGGCCTTGGGCAGGCACTCGTGTACGTCGTTGATGCGCGGATCGGTTTTCACGGCGAACTTCTTGCTGCATATATACAGCAGCAAGGATGCGGCAAGCGCGATGGCGCAAAGCACGATTACTGAAGTAAGAATTATCATAATGTTATGTTGTGTGCGTGTTTTTAAGATTGTGGACAGCGTGGCTCGGGTTGTGCCTGGTAGTCGTCGCAAGGAATGGCCGTGCAGCCAAAGGCGCGGTCAACGCGTGACTTGAAAATCCACAATATGAGAAAATAAACGGCTGTGGCGCATAATCCTCCCGCTGCCGCCATGATGTCCGACTTGGTCAGCGCCTCAGTTGCCACGCATCCCACGATGAGCACTGTCAAAGGCAAGCCGTATCCGAGCATTAAGGATGCCATGGGGCTTTTGCCGCCGGCGCTTACATACACCATGTCGCCCACGGCAACGTGGTCGTTTGGTGAGATTCGCGCTTCCACGGTCATCTGCTTGCGTTCAGACGTTGCGCACGTTGCCGCGGCGTGGCAAGAGGCGCATGCCGAGTATCTGTTTATGAGGACAGTGAGGCGTGAGCCGTTTATGGCTTTCACTATGCCTCGCTTGTAAATGTTATGATTCATCTATAAGTGATCCCGCTTGGCATACCCAAGTCGGGTCGTAAAGACATAAATATTTTGCAAAAGTACTGCTATTATTTCACAAATCCAAGCAAAATGTGCAATTTCGTCTTTGTCTCTCGCTCTTTATGACATAAATTGCCTTGATAAACCAATCGGCTCAAAAAATAAGGCGTCGGCTTCACGCTTGAATCGCGATGCGATTCAAGCGTAAAGCCGACGCGATTCAAGCGTGAAGCCGACGCGATTCAAGCGTGAAGCCGACGGCATTCAAGCGTAAAGCCGAAGTGGTTGAAAATCAGGATGTTCAGCCCTGCTTTCTCAAGAAGTCTTCGGCCCGTTGCAAGTCGGCAGGCGTGTCGATGCCAACGGTTTCCACGTTGGTGACACCCACGCGAATGCGGTAGCCGTTTTGCAGCCAGCGCAGTTGTTCAAGGCTCTCGGCCTTCTCAAGCGAAGACATTGGCAGGCTTGTCACCTCGCGCAGCACGTCGCGACGGTAAGCGTAGATGCCCAAATGCTTGAGATAAGGGTAATTGTCAAGCCACGTTTCTTCCTCCTTGCCACGCACGAAGGGGATGACGGATCGCGAGAAATAGAGGGCGAACCCATTGTTGTCGGTCACTATCTTTGGCGAGTTGGGGTTCTTCACCGCGTCCATTGTGGTGAAGGGCTTTCCAAGCGTGGCTATCTGAGTGGACGGGTTGTCGAAAAGCTCGCAAAGCGTCTCTATCTGTGATGGCTGGATGAACGGCTCGTCGCCCTGGACGTTGACAATGACATCGGCACTGGCGCCGATTTTCTCGGCTGCCTCCTCTATTCTGTCGGTGCCGCTTTTGTGGTCGGCCCTTGTCATGACCGCCTTTCCGCCAAAGCGTTCCACGGTGTCAAAGATGCGACTGTCGTCGGTGGCTACCCATGCCTCAGGCAGCACCTTGGTCACTTGCTCGTATACGTGCTGGATAACGGGCTTGCCTGCAAGCAGGGCCAGCGGCTTGCCTGGAAAACGCGTCGAGGCATAGCGAGCGGGGATAATGGCTATAAAATGCATGATTCGTTGATTAATTACGATGCAAAATTACAAAAAACAAATGCTCATAAATGATTAATATTGTTAAATCTTTACTTCGTTGTCATAAATAGGAATTTAGGATTGTGCTTTTTCGTTTTTTATGCTTATCTTTGAACCAACATTGTTATAAGAATCAAAATCGTGAGACATTATATATTATTTTTTTATTTCTTGACACTTCCCTTGTGCGTCTCTGCCCAAAAAATCTCCATTGGCAGCTGCACGATAGAGGAGATGGGCGTAAAGGGAACTTACAAGGGCGAGATGTCTTCGGGCAAGCCCAACGGCAAAGGCAGCGAGGTGTTTGAGAATGGCAATACCTATGACGGTGAATTCGTGAAGGGAAAGCGACAGGGACACGGCGTCTACACGTTTGCCGATGGCGAGAAATATGATGGCCAGTGGGTATTGAACCAGCAACATGGAAGAGGCACATATTATTTCAGCAACAACAACAAGTATGTTGGCCTGTGGTTTCGCGATTATCAACAAGGCCATGGCGTGATGTACTATTTCAATGGCGACGTGTACGACGGCGACTGGTTTCACGACATGAGGCAAGGTCATGGCAAGTACACGTTCTCCACGGGAGCTTACTATGACGGTCAATGGAAAAACGACAAGAAAGAGGGCAAAGGCTTCTTCGATTGGGGCGACGGCAACACCTATCGTGGCAACTGGCTTGACAACCAGCGCTCTGGCTATGGCGTGAACAAGTATGCCGACGGTGACGTTTACAAGGGCATGTGGAAAGACGACATCCAGCAAGGTCGAGGCATATACCTTTTCCAGAACGGAGACCAATATGAAGGCGACTACGACCAGGGCGAGCGCACTGGCGAGGGCATCTTCAGGTATGCCAACGGTGACCGCTACACAGGCCATTTCAACCAGGGCGAGCGCGATGGCGATGGCACGTTTGTTTGGGCAAACGGAGACCAATATGAAGGACATTGGAAAAACGACCAAATCAACGGTTACGGGAAATTGACAAAGAAAGATGGTGACATATATGAAGGCAATTTCCGCAACGGCAAGATTGATGGTGAGGTGATAATCCATTATGCCGATGGCTCCCGATTCAAGGGCGTCTACAGGAACGGCAAGCGAAACGGCAAATGCATAGAGGAGTCGAAGGACGGCAAGCGTTTTGAAGGCTCCTATATCAATGACATACGTGACGGGCGTTTCGTGGAGAAAGACGCGAATGGGCAAGTGACTTGCACGGGTCATTATGAGAGCGGAAAACGGTTTAACGACCAGTAATATATAAGGCAACTATCAATTCAACTCAATACAATGGTAAAAGAAAAACATATCGGTATTGTCGCTCATGACCAGTATCTTGAGCCTTATGAGGATGCCATTCAGGGGCGTCATAATCATGCTGTATGGAAAATCGATCAACTTACACAACACGGCAAGCAGACGCTGTCTGACTTTGCCAATGGCTACGAATACTTTGGCCTGCATAAGGTTCGTGGGGGCTGGGTATTCAGGGAGTGGGCTCCTAACGCCACTGATATTTACCTCGTGGGCGATTTTAACGATTGGAAGGAAAGCGAGGATTACCGTTGTAAGAGGGTTGAGGGAACAGGTAATTGGGAGCTGAAAGTCCCCACCAAAGCCATGCACCATGGCGACTTGTTCAAGATGCACGTCAAGTGGAATGGTGGCGAAGGTGAGCGCATTCCGGCTTGGGCCACGCGTGTCGTGCAAGACGAACAGACCAAGATTTTCTCAGCTCAAGTGTGGGCGCCAAGGAAATATCATTGGAAGAAAAACAAGTTCACTCCATCACGCGACCCATTGCTCATTTATGAGTGCCACATCGGAATGGCGCAAGACGCCGAGAAGGTGGGCTCTTATACCGAGTTCAAGGACAACGTGCTTCCGAGAATAGTGAAGGACGGCTACAATGCCATTCAGGTGATGGCCATTCAGGAGCATCCTTACTATGGCAGCTTCGGCTACCATGTGAGCTCGTTCTTCGCCCCGTCGAGTCGTTTCGGCACTCCTGAAGAGCTCAAGGCCCTCATCGACGCCGCGCATCAACAAGGTATCGCCGTGATTATGGACATCGTGCATTCGCATGCCGTGAAGAACGAGGTAGAGGGATTGGGAAACCTTGCTGGCGACCCGAACCAATATTTTTACCCTGGCGAGAGGCATGAGCATCCTGCGTGGGACAGCTTGTGTTTCGACTATGGCAAGGATGATGTCATACACTTCTTGCTGTCCAACTGCAAGTATTGGCTGGAAGAGTATCATTTCGACGGCTTCCGTTTCGATGGTGTCACGTCGATGCTTTATTACAGTCACGGCCTTGGAGAGGCGTTTACCAATTACGGAGACTATTTCAATGGCCATGAGGACGATAACGCGATTTGCTATCTCACCATGGCAAACAAGCTCATTCACGAGGTGAACCCGAAGGCCATTACCATAGCCGAGGAGGTGAGTGGCATGCCGGGGCTCGCGGCTAAGTTCAGCGATGGTGGCTATGGGTTCGACTATAGGCTGGCGATGAATATCCCTGACTATTGGATCAAGACCATCAAGGAGCGCAGGGACGAGGAATGGAAACCAAGCAGCATTTTCTGGGAGGTCAAGAACCGTCGGGCCGACGAGAAGACCATCTCGTATTGCGAAAGCCATGACCAGGCTTTGGTAGGCGACAAGACCATCATCTTCCGGCTCATAGACGCCGACATGTATTGGCATTTCAAGCATGGCGATGAGACCAACCTCGTAAATCGTGGCATCGCATTGCACAAGATGATAAGGCTCGTGACTGCCGCCGCGATGAATGGAGGCTACTTGAACTTCATGGGTAATGAGTTTGGACATCCAGAATGGATTGACTTCCCTCGTGAGGGCAATGGATGGAGCTATAAGTACGCGCGCCGTCAGTGGAACCTGGTAGACAACCAAGACTTGGACTATCATTATCTTGGCGACTTCGACAAGGCCATGCTTGAGGTCATCAAGAGCGAGCCAAAGTTCAACCTCACTCCTGTGCAAGAGATTTGGCACAACGATGGTGACCAGGTGCTCGCTTTCGAGCGTGGCGACATCTTGTTCGTCTTCAATTTCTCACCCACGAGGAGTTTTACCGATTATGGCTTCCTTGTGAAGAAAGGCGAGTATCATGTGGTTCTCAATACCGATGCCAAGGCCTTTGGCGGCAATGGGTTGGCAGATGACAGCGTGACACATTTCACCAATTTCGACCCGCTGTATGAAAAGGATGGGAAGGAATGGCTGAAACTATATATTCCGGCTCGCTCTGCCGTGGTTTTAAGAAAGAAATAATTTGATAATGTCAAATTCAGGACAATACAAAGATGGCACAGGTATAATGAGATTGGTTTGTGCCATCTTTTTCATACTTTTCTCGTTACTTTATTTGGATAAATACCAGGCTGACATCCTGGCTGTTACGCAGCACGTGCTGTCTCATGGCGCTACACATTATAATAATGTGGTGGGTACGATACTCATCACGTTGACCTTGTGGCTCATTCAGGTCGCAATATACGCCGGCACGAGGCTTAATCACCGTGCGCACGCGCTGACCTATTTGCCATCCATGCTCTTGTTGGCTGTCTTGACCGACGTGTCGCCCAACTTGACCTCTGGCAACTATTTAGGCGTTTGGGCTTGGCTGTTCCCGTTGCTCATGGTCGTGTACGCTTGCGCTGTTTGGTTTTTCAAACAGTTAGAGCCTATGGAGCCTGCCTCCCTGTCGATTGGGCTTTTCTCAAGGCTTACGTGGGTCAACCTTATTCAGCTGACGGTGATGTCGTTGGTCGTTTGTTCCATTGGCTGTTCCGATGCCGTATTCCATAGTCGTATGCGCATGGAGAGCGAGATGATGAAAGGTGATTATCGCGCGGCAGCGGACGAGGGGAAAGCGGTGGCAAAGGCGGACAGCAGCCTGTCGATGCTTCGTATATTGGCGTTGACAAAGGACCACGCTCTCTGTGAACGGCTTTTTGAGTACCCGCTTGTTGGTGGGTCAGACGCGATGCTGCCCAATGAGAAATCTGTAAAATTGATGATGCTTCCGGAGGATAGCGTTTATGCCACGTTCGGCATAGTGTTTAAGGAAAAGATGAGACCTCTGACTTACCTTAAACATGTGAACAAGAGCAAATATGCCAATAAGGATTCCAAGGATTGGTTGCTGTGCGCTTACTTGCTCGATTGCGACCTTGACAAGTTCGCGGCTGCCCTGCCACGCTATTATAAGGTTAACAAGCCTCTGCCTAAGGCTTTCCGTGAAGCCTTAGTGCTGTATAACCATCTGCGCAAAAGACCTTTGATTATTTATAAGGAGCCAACGATGGACGCTGATTATGAGGATTTCAAGAAGGTGTATTATCAAACCTCTAATGCTACTGCGCGCTTGTCAAACGTCAAGGATAGCTATGGCACCACTTATTGGTTCTATTACTTGTCCCACTCTGGTAGCTTACGCCATTGATGAGAGTTGGCAACTTCGCTTTAATGAAGCAAGTTGCCAACGGGCTTAATTGCGAGCGGCTACCTTATCGTTTATTACTGACGCGATGACATAAATCAGCATCACAATCCACCATGACCCCAAGAATCCGGCAAGGAATCCGTTACCGGCTAAGCCTTGGTAAATGGTGGACGCTATTATGATGACAGCAGACAAGCCAATGAACGAATAGCGCAGCTCGTTTCCCTTCCAGTTCCAATGCTTGAACTTCAAGGCGAACATTGGTATCTCCGAAATAAGCAAGTAGGAACTAAGCAACATCAGCAAGATAACAATCAGCGCGCCAGCCGCCAACGTGTTGAGCCAGCCGCCAATGCTGAGAATCAATGAGCCCCAAAACAATGCGTTGGCAGGGGTCGGCAGTCCAATGAAGCCCATAGCCTGACGCTCGTCAAGGTTGAACTTGGCAAGTCGCAGGGCAGAGAACGCCGCCATGACGTAAGCCACGAATGGAATGTAATCGGAGACGAATCCCAACCAAGTGGGGTATTGCATTATCAGAAGTTGCGAGAAAATTATAGTGGATGGTGCCACGCCAAAGGTCACATCGTCTGCAAGGGAGTCAAGCTCTTTGCCTATTGGCGAAGAAATGTGCAGAGCCCTTGCGCTCATGCCATCAAAGAAGTCGAATACCGCGCCAATGATAATCCAAAGCAGTGCCAGGTCTGGACTTGCGAAAAACGCGAAACAAGTAGCGATGCAACCCGAAATGAGGTTGCAACAAGTTAATATGTTAGGAAAATTAATCAGTTTCATTTCTTCAATTTAGCGATAATCGTCTGGTCGCCAACAGTCTTTTGGTTCATCTTGACGCATACCTCCGAGTCGATAGGCAAGAAGATGTCAACGCGTGAACCAAGCTTTATGAAGCCTAAGTGCTCATCGATATAGCATTCCTCGCCTTCCTTGGCGTAAGTCACGATCCTTCGAGCCACAGCGCCCGCTATTTGACGACAGAGAACATCTGTGCCGTCTTCGGTTGTTATCATGGTGTCGGCGTGCTCGTTTTCCATGCTCGCCTTTGGCAGCCATGCCTTGTGGTAATTGCCATTGAAATGCTTCACGAATTTCACGCGACCGTCCACCGGAAACCAGTTGGCGTGGACGTTGGTGACACTCATGAATATGGAAATTTGTATGCGCCTGTCGTGAAAGTAAGTGTTCTCGTTCACTTCCTCTATCACCACTATCTTTCCGTCAGCGGGGGCAACGACAATGCCGTCGGTGTCTTCCTGATTGAAATAGCGTACAGGGCATTGGTAGAAGTTCACGGCGATGGCGTATATTATACCTGCTATGACGATAAATGTCCAGAAAGGCCACGGCGTGGCAACGAAATACCAAAGCAGGAAGCCTATTATGGCTATGAATACTATGCCACCCACGAGCTGGTCTATTCCCTCTCGGTGTATATGTATTTTCTTGAGTTTCTTGATTCTTTTCCCCATGATTATGATTCTGTCTGTGAAAGACGAGGTTTCAATAATTATACTTATGCAAAGGTAAATCTTTTCTGTTGAATACGCAAATACTTTTCTGTTGAATGTGAAATTATTTTCATTCTTCTTTTGGGTATGTCAATTATTCGGAGTAACTTTACACTCATAATAGCAGCTCTCATGGAAGATTTTGTACATCTGCACGTTCACACTCATTACAGTATTCTTGACGGTCAGTCCAAAGTAAACCATCTTGTCGACAAGGCAATCAAAGATGGTATGAAGGGCATGGCCATCACCGACCATGGTGTCATGTATGGCATAAAGGAGTTTTCCGACTATTGTGCCTCGGTGAACAAGCAACGCAAGAAGGAAGGCAAGGAGCCTTTTAAGCCCATATTCGGTTGCGAGATGTACGTGGCTCACCATCGCAAGGAGGACAAGGACAAGGCGGCAGGCGACAGCTCCGGCTATCACCTCATTGTGCTCGCCAAAAACTATCATGGCTATAAGAACCTCATCAAGCTCGTGAGTAGGTCTTGGGTCGATGGCTATTATTATAAGCCAAGGACCGACCGCTACGACCTTGAGAAATATCATGAGGACCTTATCGTCAGCTCGGCGTGCCTTGGTGGTGAGATACCGCAGAAAATCCTCGCGGGCGACATAAAGGGTGCCCGCGAAACGGTGGAGTGGTATCACAACTTGTTTGGCGATGATTTCTATTTGGAGCTTCAACGCCATCAGGTCACTGACCCTTCATTACATGCCAATCGTGAGACTTACCCCTTGCAGCAAAAGGTCAACAGGGTCTTGATGCAGTTTGCCAAGGAATATGGCATAAAGCTCATTTGCACAAACGATTGCCATTTCGAGGACAAGGAGACGGCTGAGGCTCACGACCACTTGCTTTGTCTCTCAACCAACAAGGACTTGGACGATCCCACACGAATGGTTTACACAAAGCAGGAGTGGTTCAAGACTCGCGAGGAGATGAATGCCATCTTTTCGGATGTGCCGGAGGCGTTGTCCAACACAGTTGAGATTCTCAACAAGGTGGAGATTTACAGCATCGACCATGGCCCTATCATGCCGTTCTTCCCCATTCCCGAGAGCTTCGGCACGGAGGAAGAGTGGCATTCCAAGTTCACGAAAGAACAGCTTTATAAGGAGTTCACCACCGATGAGAATGGCGAGAATCCATTGCCTAAGGACAAGGCAGATGCCGTAATCGAGCGCCTTGGGGGTTACGACAAGGTTTACCGCATCAAGTTTGAGGCTGACTACCTTGCCAAGCTCGCCTATGATGGCGCGCGCAAGCGATATGGAGACCCCATTCCCGATGACGTGAAGGAGCACGTCAAGTTTGAGCTTCACGTCATGAAGACAATGGGTTTCCCTGGCTACTTCCTCATCGTGCAAGACTTTATCAATGCGGCGCGCGACAAGTTGGGCGTGTGGGTCGGCCCGGGCCGTGGTTCCGCGGCTGGTTCCGTGGTGGCTTATTGCTTGGGTATCACAAAGATAGACCCACTAAAATACGACTTGCTTTTTGAGCGTTTCCTCAACCCTGACCGTGTGAACTTGCCTGATATTGATACCGACTTCGACGACGATGGCCGTGGAAAGGTTTTGCAATGGGTCATGGACAAGTATGGCAAGGACAACTGCGCCCATATCATCACCTATTCGAGCATGGCGACGAAAAACTCCATTGCCGACGTGGCGCGAGTGGAGAAGTTGCCCTTGGCGCGTGCCAACGAGCTCAAGAAAGCCATCCCCGACCGTTTGCCTGATGGCATGAAGATGAACCTTGCCAACGCCATCAAGTGCACACCGGAGCTTCGCGAGGCAGAGAGCTCCATGGATCCGAGGGAGCGCAACACCATAAAATACGCGCGGATGCTCGAAGGCACCATCAGGGGAACGGGCATTCACGCTTGCGGCTTCATCATTTGCCGTGACCCCATAAGCGATTGGGTGCCAGTGTCAACGGCTGATGACCCCGACTTCCCCGACAGGAAGTGTGACGTGACGCAATATGACGGTCATGTCATCGAGTCGACCGGACTCATCAAGATGGACTTCCTCGGCTTGAAGACGCTTTCCGAGTTGAAGGAGGCCGTGAAGGTTGTCAAACAGACCACGGGCGAGGACATAGACCTCGATACTATTCCCATTGACGACGAGCTGACCTACAAGCTCTATCAAGAGGGTCGCACTATAGGCACGTTCCAGTTTGAGTCGCCTGGCATGCAGAAGTATCTTAAGGAACTTCACCCAACGGTGTTCGAGGACCTCATAGCTATGAACGCCCTTTACAGGCCCGGACCTATGGACTACATTCCTGAGTTCATCGCCCGAAAGAAAGACCCGAGCCGCATCAAGTATGACATTCCGTGCATGGAAAAATACTTGAAAGACACCTATGGTATTACCGTTTACCAAGAGCAGGTCATGCTTCTGTCGCGACAGCTCGCCAACTTCACGCGAGGCGAGAGTGACGCCTTGCGTAAGGCCATGGGTAAGAAGAAAAAGGCCATCGTCGACGCCATGAAGCCGAAGTTCCTCAAGCAGGGCGCTGAAAACGGCCATGACCCGAAGATATTGGAGAAGATATGGGGCGACTGGGAGAAGTTCGCCTCATACGCCTTCAACAAGTCGCACGCCACTTGCTATTCCTGGGTGGCTTACCAAACGGCTTATCTCAAAGCCCACTATCCAGCCGAATACATGGCGGCACTTATGACGCGCCGTTTCTCCGACATTGGCGAGATAACCAAGCTCATGGAGGAGTGCAAGTCGCTGGGCGTGCCCACGCTTGGACCGAGTGTCAACGAGAGTTATGCCGAGTTTGGTGTCAACGACAAGGGAGAGATAAGGTTTGGCCTGTCTGCCATCAAGGGCATGGGATCCGCCGCCGCTGCCGCCATCGTCAGCGAGCGCAAGGCCAACGGCCCATACAAGGACATTTACGACTTCGCGGAGCGTGTCAGCTTGAAAGACGTCAACCGCAAGGCGTTTGAGAGCCTTGCCCTGAGTGGCGGTTTCGATTGCTTCGGCCTCATGCGCGAGCAGTATCTCGCGTCCAATTCCAAGGGCGAGGTGTTCCTCGACAGTTTGGTGCGCTTTGGCCAGCAATACCAGCAGGACAAGAAAGAGCAAGCCAACTCCTTGTTCGGCTCCATGGGCACGGAAGTGGCTGTGGCACTGCCGCAACCCCCGAAGACGGAGGAGTGGAGCAGCATTGAGAGGTTGAGCCGTGAGAAAGAATTGGTTGGCATTTACCTCTCGGCACATCCTCTCGACGATTTCTCCATTGTCTTGAACAACATGTGCAACACCACCTGTGTTGAGGTCGGCGACCGCGGAAAGCAAGAAGAATTGGCACAGCGCGAGGACATCACCTTTGGTGGCATTGTGACCAAGGTGACACAGAAGTTCACCAAGCGCGGCAGTCCTTTTGGTCTTGTCACGCTTGAGGATTTCAGCGGCTCTGGGGAGATTGCCCTCTTTGGTGAGGAATGGGGAAAATGGAACGGAAGGCTCTCCATGGGCTGCTCGGTGTTTATCAAGGCAAGATACGTTAAGCTCTATCCCACGAGCCAGTCTTATTCGTTGGCTATTCAAAACGTGGAGTACCTCCAGACCGTGAAAAACGAGCGCATTGAGAAGTTCACTATAAATGTGCCCAGCAAGGTCATCGATGACACGCTGGTCAGCGACTTGATGTCCATCATCGGCGACACTCCGGGACCCACGGAGCTGTATTTCAACGTCATAGACGAGGAGAGCCATGTCAACGTGCTCTTGCGGTCAGACAAGCAGCAAATAGAGGTCGGCAAGAAACTCGTGCAATACATTGATGAAAGATCAGACATGAGCTATCATGTCAATTAACAATAACAATAAACAAACAAAAATAAGCAACAATGAAGATTTCGATCAAATCCTTGGACAACATCCATGAGGCAGCTCGGGAGTTTATCAAGAACATGGGCAAAGGCCATGTGTTCGCCTTTTATGGCAAGATGGGAGCTGGCAAGACGACGTTCATTAAGGCTGTGTGCGAAGAGCTTGGCGTGGAAGACGTCATCACCTCGCCTACCTTTGCCATCGTCAACGATTATACTTCTTCCAAAGACGAAAGCCACATATTCCATTTCGACTTCTATCGAATCAAGAAGCTGGAGGAGGTCTACGACATGGGCTACGAGGACTATTTTTACAGTGGCAGCCTTTGCTTCATCGAGTGGCCTGAGCTCATCGAGGACATACTCCCTGGCGATGCCGTGAAAGTGACCATTACGCAACTTGAGGACGGCAGCAGGGTAGTGGAGTTCTGATATTAATATTTTTTTGCGTAAAGTTTGCCAGAATGAAAGTATTTGCTTACTTTTGCAAATAAATATAACTAAATTAAGAAAGGAATACACAATGACAGTAGAAGTAACAGCTGACAACTTTGAGAAGCTGAAGAATGGCGACCTGCCACTTGTTGTTGACTTGTGGGCAACATGGTGTGGTCCATGCCGCATGGTCGGCCCAATCATGGAGGAGCTCTCAAACGAATATGAGGGTAAGGTCGTGGTAGGCAAGTGCGACATTGAGGAGAACGAGGACATCCCCATGCAATATGGAGTGCGCAATATCCCGACAATCCTGTTTTTCAAGAACGGACAGCTCGTCGACAAGTTTGTAGGAGCTGCCGCCAAGGGCAAGTTCCAAGAGAAGTTCGACAAGCTCATCGAGGGTTAAAGGTTTTCTTTACCATTCCATAAGGATTAATCATCAATCTCATAAAAAAGGCGGAAGCCCTAAGAGAAATACGACGTCTCTTAGGGCTTCCGCCTTTTTGTTTTGCCTTTCGCTCAGCATTGGCTGCAAGTGACAGGCTCATGTCTTCCTCACGCTATGCTGTCGAGGAAGAGCAGCAGCCTGTTGGTGACATTCACGGCAGACACGCCACTGTCGAAGTCGAGCGACACGAGGTTCAGCTGTGGGAACATGGCCTTCAGCTTTTTCTCAATGCCTTTCGACACTATGTGGTTGGCTATGCACCCGAAAGGTTGCAGGCTTGCCACGTTGTTCACGCCTTGCTTCACCATGCTTATGATGTCGCTTGGCAACAGCCATCCCTCGCCAAACTGTGCCGCGAGCGACACCACGCCGTTCACTTCCTTTGCCTCGTTGAATATATTGGTGAAGGGGCGGAAGTAGCGGAATCTTGACGCTATGCGGTTCACCTTTTTCTCGCGTCGCCAAATGAGGCTGTATACGCTCTTTATCAAGAAGTCGGGCACGTGGCTGCATTTCAGCCCCATGTGCTTCTGCACGATGGCGTTGACAAACTCTTGCAGGAAGAATGGCAAGAGCAGAGGCGGGACCACCTCGCATCCGCTGCTGATGATGCGGCGCTCAAGGAATTGGTGGGCAAACGGGTTGAACTTCAAGAATATCTCGCCCACGATGCCCACGGCAGGCAAATCCTTGTCGTCCGTGATGTTGTCGAAGTCCTTAGCCGCTTGCGCTATGAGGTTCATGAGTCCCTTCGGGTCGTTGTCCAGTATTGGCTTGGCGGCGGCGGAGAGGTATTCCTCGCGCAGCTGTTCCGCCTTGTTGCCGAACTGTCCGCCCACGAGAAACGCGTCTTTCTTCAGTCGGCTCACTGAGCCATGATACAGTTTCGAGATGGTGTCGCCATAGATGAATGTCGTCACGATGATGGGTGCCATTTTCAGCCATGGCACGTTCAGCTCACCGTCTTGCTCCTTGTCGTCGCTGGCGCTTGTCGATACGCCCAAGGTGATGAGAGGCACGTCCTTAAATCCGTTGGCGTTCATGGCGCGGCGTATCAATGCGGCGTAGTTGGTGGCGCGACATTGGCCCCCCGTCTGTGTCATCACGGCGGAAATCTCCTTAGGGTCGTATTTGCCCGACCGCAACGCCTTCACGAAGTCGCCCACGATGAGGGTGGCTGGATAGCACACCTCGTTGTTGGCGTATTTCAGTCCAAGTTCGGCGCTGGTGATGTCGCTTGGCGGCAACACCTCCACGTCCCAACCGAGGAGCTTGCAGAGTGGGGGAAGGAGTGGTGTGAGATATTCGGTGAAATATGGCGCGAGTATCTTCTTGTTTTGCGGTCTTACGCCCGACGTGCCAGTCTTGTCCACGCGCTCGTCGCTCACGTCCTTGCTGTTGGCTTCCTTCTTGCTTGCCTTTCCGTTGAGGCTCTCTATGAGCGACCTCACCCTGAGCCTCAGCGAGCCCACGTTGCTCACGTCGTCGATCTTCAGCAGGGTGTATGGCTTGCCGTGAACGCTCATGATGTGGCGAATCTCGTCTTGTATGAACGAGTCGGGTCCACAGCCAAACGAGGTCATTTGTATGAAGTGCACGTCGTCGGGCTGTGTGGCGCACCATTGCCCCGACTTGATGATGCGGTTCATGTATGCCCATTGCCTCACGAGATAGGTGTCGCCCGTGCTTGTTTGCATGTCGTTGCGCACTATGTCGTCGGAAATCACGTTCACGCCGAGCGAGGCTATCATGTCTGACAGTTTGTGCTGGATGAGTGGGTCGGTATGGTATGGACGGCCAGCGAGCAAAATGGTGAGCCTGTGCTGACGTCGGCTGTTTGCCAATATCTCCTTTGCCTTCTTGCTTATGGCTTCCACATACTCGTTTTGTGCCTTCACTGCCGCGTCGAAGGCTTTTCTGCGCGTCTTCGCGCCTATGCCGTAGCCTTTAAGGAAATTGTCGAGCTGCCTGACGAGCAACTTCTCGTCGCGGAAGTTGATGACCGGCGACACCACCTCTGCCTTAAGGCTCATGGCCGACTTGATGACATCCGAGTAGGCCGACACTATCGGGCAGTTGTAGCTGTTGATGTTTCGGTCATCGTCTTGATGCTCAAACACCACGTAGGGCATGAAGATAAACTTCTTTTGGTTTGGCAATGCCGCGAGACGCTCGTCGAGTTCCTTCACGTGCGAGTGCACGAGCTTGGCTGGGAAGCAGATGTTGTCGCTCATCACCGAGCCGAGCGCGCCCTCGTAGCGGCGGAAGTTGCTCTCCGAACTCAGCATGACCTCAAAGCCAGCCGTGGTGAAGAGGGCGTGCCAGAACGGAAAGTCCTCATACATGTTGAGTATTCGGGGTATGGCGACCACCGTCTTGTCTTTTCTTGACGTGTCGTCGGTGGTGTCATTGTCCTCCTCGCTCCTGTCGAAAAGCAAGTGATATTTGTAGGTGTATATGTTGTCGCCCTTGGCGTCGTTCTTGCCCTTGTTGTTGAACACGCGCTCGCATTTGTTGCCCGAATAGAACCTCCTGCCTCCGGCAAAGAGATACCTCGTCACGAAGCAGTGGTTCTCGCAGCCTTTGCAGTTGAGCAGCTTGGTGTCGTATTCCGACATGTCGAGCAGGTCGTCCACGCTGCTGTCGCGTTGCTGGTCATTGGCGTTGATGTCGGCTATGGCGTGCAATGCGCAGCCGTAGGCGCCCATCATCTCGGGCATGTTGCTGCGCGCCACCTCCTTGCCGGTGAGTATCTCGAAGGCCCTCACCACTGAGTCGTTTTTCATCGTGCCGCCTTGCACCACGATGCGCGCGCCCAGGTCGTCGTTGCCGTGGAGCTTGAGCACCTTGAACAGGCAGTTGCGCACCACCGAATAGCTCAGGCCCGCGGCTATGTCTTCCACAGTGGCGCCCTCGCGCATCACCTGTTTCACCTTTGAGTTCATGAACACCGTGCAGCGTGTGCCGAGGTCGCAAGGCTTGTCGGCATGGCAGGCCGCCTTGGCGAAGTCTTCTATCTGATAGCCCAATCCCTTGGCGAAGGTCTGTATGAACGTTCCGCAGCCCGATGAGCACGCCTCGTTGAGCTCCATGCGTGTCACGGCTCCGTTGTCCACGAAAATGGCTTTCATGTCCTGGCCGCCAATGTCGAGGATGAAGCTCACGTCGGGCATGAGCCTCTCCGCGGCGCGATAGTGCGCCATGGTCTCTATTATGCCGCTGTCGAGGTTGAAGGCCGCCTTGATGAGCTCCTCGCCGTAACCCGTTGAGCACGAGCCCACCACGTGGATGTCGGCTCCTGCCTCGGTGGCTTTCGCCTTGAGGCGTTTCAGGCCTTCTTTCACGGCCTTGATGGGGTTGCCGAGGTTCATGGAATAGTCGGAGAACACTATCTGTCCCGCGTCCTCGCCCAAGGCGCGCACGGCTATTATCTTCGTGGTCGTGGAACCGGAGTCTATCCCGATGACCACGCGCTCTTCGCCTTGGCGCATGGGGTAGACCTTTGTGGCATATCGGTCCTTGCTTCTCAGCCACGCCTGGTGCTCCTCCTCCGAGGCGAACAGCGGGTCGAGCTTTTCCTCCACGTCCACTTTCTCTTGTTTGCCGCACGCTGCCGCGCAAGCGTGTTGAGGCGTGTCGAGGCGCTCTTTCAGCATGTCGAGGCTGACGGGCGTGGCGCCTTCTGCTCTGATGGCGCAGCCGAGTGCTGGTATGAGGTTGCTCTCTTTCAAGACGATGAAGTCGGAAGCAGGCATGTTGAGATAGTCGGCGAAGGCTTTTCTCAGCGCGGGCAAGAACGTGAGCGGTCCACCGCACAAGAGTATCGGCGCCGCGAAGTCGCAGCCGTGGCTGAGGGTCGTCACCGTCTGCACGGCGATGCTATGGAAGATGCTCGCCGCGATGTCGGTCTTGGGAAGGTTGCGCGCCATGAGGTTCTGGATGTCGGTCTTGGCGAACACGCCGCAACGGGCGGCCATGGGGTAGAGGTGCGTCGATTGCAAGGCGAGGTCGTTCATCTGCTGGTTGTCGCAGCCCATGAGCACCGCCATCTGGTCGATGAAGGCTCCCGTGCCACCGGCGCAGTTGCCGTTCATGCGCAGCTCCGTGCCCTTGCCGTTGAAAAACACCACCTTGGCGTCCTCACCGCCAATGTCTATCAATGCCTTTGCTTGCGGAAAGCGATTGCGGGCGAAAACGGTGGCTGCCACCACCTCTTGCACGAACTCGGCGTTGAGCGTCTCGGCTGTTGACATGCCGACGGAGCCGGTTACGCAAAGGCTCATGCGGATGCCAGGGAACTTTTGTCCTATCTCGTCAAGGTAAGCACCGACGAGCTCCTTGACCCTGGCGTTGTGTCGTTCGTAGCGTGAGTAAACTATATTGCCTTGAGCGTCGATGACAACCATCTTGGCGGTTGTGGAGCCAACGTCAAGTCCAGCCCTGAAAAAATCTTCCATATTTACCAACAATCTGTTTCCTTGTATTTTATGTTGCAAAGTTACTAAAAATTTGCGCAAAACTTGAACAATCGTAACAAGTTTCCTATTTATTACTGTCAGCCAAATATAGGTTCTCTTATTATATTAATAACAAATGGGACAATGGTTGACAACACAGCCAACCATTGTCCCATTTGTAGTGTTTCGGCTTTACGCTTGAATCGCGTCGCGATTCAAGCGTAAAGCCGTCGCGATTCAAGCGTAAACGCGATGCGATTCAAGCGTAAAGGCAACGCGATTCAAGC
>DAIOUH010000022.1:20170-24499 GCA_036751585.1 Prevotella sp.
GCGATTCAAGCGTAAACGCGATGCGATTCAAGCGTAAAGGCAACGCGATTCAAGCGTAAGGCCGAAAGGCCTTTTTTGCCATTGATTCTCGTTATGGATATTATTTCGTGTAGAGGAATCTCTTGATGGAGCGTTTTGGCGTCTTCTCAAACTCCTCTTCGTGTATTCTTATCTCCGACAGTCGGCAGTAGGCTGGCTGCTCGGCGTTGAGGGTCTTGCGGTTTTGCTCCATCACGCCTTTCAGGTCGTTGTCGTTGATGCCCATGGCCTTTGCCGCGTCGTAGTCGGGATGCACCAGGCCCACGAGCTTGTCGCCCTCCTGTATCACCACGCTCTCGTTGACGAGGGTCATGGAGTTGAGCTTGTCCTCAATCTCCTCAGGATAGATGTTTTGTCCGTTGGAGCCGAGAAGCATGTTCTTGGAGCGGCCTTTTATGAAGATGTTTCCGTCCTTGTCCATGAGTCCGAGGTCGCCCGTGTGGAACCATCCGTTGTCATCGATGGCTGCCTTTGTCGCCTCCTCGTTCTTGTAGTAGCCAAGCATCACGTTCAGACCCTTGCACATTATCTCGCCTGGTATCTTCGTCGGGTCGGGACTGTCTATCTCCACTTGCATGTGATAAGCGGCCTTGCCGCACGACCCTGGGGCGAAGCGCGACCAATCCTCGTAGCCGATGATGGGGGCGCACTCAGTGGCGCCATAACCCACGGTGTAGCGGAAGCCGATGCGGTGGAGAAATTGCTCCACTTCCTGCGAGAAGGCGGCTCCGCCAATGATGATCTCGTAGAAGTTGCCGCCAAAAGCCTTGGTCACTTGCTCGTTGATGCGCTCGTAGATTCGCTTGTTCAGTCCTGGCATCTTCAGGAGCAGGCGCACGCGAGGGTCTTGGAGCTTGGGGAACACCTTTTTCTTTATTATCTTCTCGATAATCAAAGGCACCGATATGATGACCCTTGGCTTCACGTCGGCGAAAGCCGCGGCGATGATGGCCGGCGACGGTATGCGCGTGAGATAGAAGACGTGGCATCCCTTTATGAACTCGAACAGGAACTCGAACGCCATGCCATACATATGGGCCATGGGGAGGATGCTGATGATGTTGTCGCCCGTGGCGATGACCTTGCCAAGCACGTGCTCGGCGAAGTCGGCATTGCTCCACATGGCGCGGTAGGGTATCATCACGCCCTTTGAGAAGCCCGTGGTGCCGCTGGTGTAGTTGATGAGCGCCAGCTCGTCGGGACTTTGCTCAATGTAGTAGTGCACGTGCTCCTTGCGGAAATATTTTGGGTATTTGCGCCCGAACATCTCGTTGAGGTGCTCGCGTGCGTAAGTCAGCTTCTCGGTGCGTGATGTGACCAGTGAATAATCGGGAATGTAGATTATCCCCTCAAGTTCTGGCATCTTCTCAGGGTCAATCTGTGTCGCCACCACGTCGCCCACGAAAAGGAGCTTCGCGTCGGAGTGGTTCACGATGTTGTGTATTTGGTCTGGCGTGAACTCATGGAGTATGGGTACGGCTATGGCACCATAGGTAAGCACGGCGAGGAACGCGGCAGCCCACGCGGCGCTGTTGCGACCGCATAGGGCAATCTTGTCGCCCTTCTCGACACCAGAACTCTCAAACATGATGTGGAGCTTCTCGATCTTGCGTGCCACGTCGTGGTATTGCAGTGTGGCACCCTTGTAATCGGTGAGCGCGTCACGATCCCAGTTCTTGACGATGCTGTCCTGGATGAGCTGGTTGAAGCTTGGAATCTTTTCCATAGGTCAATATCTTCTGAGTGAAAGCTGTAATCCTTGGTTATTTGTTCTCGGCATAGAGATACCTCTTGATCGACTTCTTCGGGGTCTTCTCAAACTCCTTGTCTTGCAATTGTATCTTGCTTATCTTGCAGAACGTCGGCAACTGCTGGTTGAGCTCTTGCCTGTTTTGCTCCATTATGGCGTCGAGGTCGCTGTCCTTGAAACCCAACTGCTGGGCGGCGTCGGTGTCGGGATAGACCAAGCCCACGAGCTGGTCGCCGCGTTGCACGATGAGGCTCTCGCCCACCATGGCCATGGAGTTGAGCTTGTCCTCAATCTCCTCAGGATAGACGTTTTGCCCGTTGGAGCCAAGGAGCATATTCTTGATGCGCCCGCGGATGAAGAGGTGGCCGTCGGCTGATATTTGCCCGAGGTCGCCCGTGTGGAACCATCCGTCTTCGTCGATGGCGGCCTTGGTCGCCTGCTTGTTCTTGTAGTAGCCAAGCATGACGTTGAGTCCGCGCGACACCACCTCGCCCGGAACGTTCTCCGGGTCTGGGCTGAGAACCTTCATCTCCATGTTGTCCACCACCGTGCCGCATGAGCCAGGCTCGAAGTCGTGCCAGTCGGAGAACGTGATCAGCGGTCCGGTCTCCGTGGTGCCATAGCCCATGGTGATGGGGAAGCCTATCTCCACGAGAAACGTCTCAATCTCCTTGTTGAGTCCGGCTCCGCCTACCACTACCTCATAGGCGTTGCCGCCCATCTCCTGCTTCACGAGGTCGCACACGTGCTGGCGCACCTTCTTGCCGATGCCAGGCATGTGCATGAGCAGGCGCAGGCGTGGGGTGATGAGTGGGAATATCTTTTTGCGGATAATCTTCTCGATGATGAGTGGCACCGAGATTATCACGCACGGGTGAATCTCCGCCATGGCTGCCTGGATGACCGTGGGGCTGGGCAGGCGCGTGAGGAAATATTGGTGGTTGCCGAGGCAGAACTCAAGCAGAAACTCGCACGCCATGCCATACATGTGGGCCATGGGCAGGATGGACAGGGCCTTGGCGTCTTTGGGGAGCTTGTCGCCGATGGCATGCTCAAGGAAGGCGATGTTGCTCCACAGCGCGCGGAAAGGCAGCATGACACCCTTCGAGAAGCCTGTGGTGCCACTGGTATAGTTTATCAGTGCGAGGTCTTCTTCCTCGTCATTATAATAATGTACGTGCTCCTTTCGGAAATACTTGGGGTATTTCTTGCCAAAGACCTCGTTGAGGTGCTCGCGGGCGTAAGTGATTTTCTCGGAGCGGCTGAGCACGATGGAGTAGTCGGGAATGTAGACTATGCCCTCCAGGTGGGGCATCTGCTCATAGTCGAGCTGCGTGGCCACGACATCGCCCACGAAGAGCAAGCGCGCGTCGGAGTGGTTTACCACGTTGTATATCTGTGATGGGGTGAATTCGTGCTGGATAGGCACCGCCACGGCTCCATAGGTGAGTGTGGCCAAGAACGCGCACGCCCACATTGAGCTGTTGCGGCCGCAGAGGGCGACTTTCTCGCCTTTGGCAAGGCCTATGCTCTCAAACATGATGTGGAGCTTTTCTATCTTGCGCGCCACGTCGTGGTATTGGAGGGTGGCACCCTTGTAGTCGGTAAGGGCATCTTTATACCAGTTGTTGACGATAGCGTCCTCAATCAACTTATTCAGACTTCTTGTATTTGTCATTGCACAAATTTCGGATTTTCGTGCAAAGTTACTACCAATACTGCTCAATAGCAAAAAAAATGTGCATTATTTTCTTTTACACTGTCTTTTTTGCCACTCTTATCGTGGTATTCGTGATTAAATGCTATGGCTGCCGTCTGCGACAGGGGAGGAAGCATCCTTGCCCTCAATTGGCAGAAGTGTTAAAAAAGTACGGCCATGCCTCTCTTCTCGATAGTTTTTCGTAAATTTGGGGCGGAATACGAATCTTGCGATTGAGATATTAGCTTTATGAATACATTAAAATATAAAGGATTCATTGGTTCTGTTGAATTCAACGAGGAAGATAATGTCTTTTTCGGAAAGATCGAAGGCATTGACGGAATTGTCAACTATGAAAGTTCAAGCGTCGATGAACTGAAATCTGCCTTTCATGAGGCTGTAGAAAACTACATAGCTTATCGCAAAAAAGAGAATGTTATTTCTCCAGCTTTACAAGCCAAGATAGACCTGACAAGAGAAGAGATTCGCAAAGGGCAATGTGTGGTACTAAAAAGCCACAATGACGTTGAGCGATATTTTGCAAGTCTATAAAGTTCTGTAATTTACAAAAAGAATACAAAAATGCCAAAAGTTCTTTTATACATAACAGCCAAAATTATATGGAACTTTCTGTTCTACAATACAGACTTCCATGAAAATAGGGCGCATGTTCACGTTGGTAAACGTGGGACAGAAGAACTTTGTAAAATTTGGCTTGAACCAAAGGTAGAAGTTGCGAAACAAGGAGACTTAACAGATAAACAAGTTAAGGAAGTCCTAGAAATAGTAAGAAAGTACCAAACTAAGTTGCTCCACCAATGGAAGCAATTCAAGGAAGGTA
>DAIOUH010000022.1:24509-24716 GCA_036751585.1 Prevotella sp.
GCCACAATATATATAAAGTATATGAATCTTTAAAGCAAAAGGAGAATATGTATCAGAATGAAGGTTATTGGAATGTAAAGCCTAAGATTAAATCTGTGGCTTTCCCTAAGAGAGGTAAGTTTGAGGTTACCCTGCAAGATGGCCGTTCGATAACGATGCCTATCTCTGCTTTCCCAAGCATGAAAAAAGTACCCGTCAAGGAAAGAC
>DAIOUH010000023.1:0-2048 GCA_036751585.1 Prevotella sp.
GCATCGGCTTCACGCTTGAATCGCGTCGCGATTCAAGCGTGAAGCCGATGCCTTTTAAGTGTAATCGCGACGCGATTCAACCGTAAAGCCGACACCATTGCGCCGCAACGCCGACGCGGCTCAAACGACTGGGCGCGCAAGCGTAAATAATGTGAAAAAATCCACACAAAACCACGCATTAACCAAATTTATACCTAACTTTGTAGAAGTCTACTTTAACTCGAAGTTTACGCGTCAAGCAATCTAAGATTTACCAATATAAAAACTAAAAACATGAGCAATTATCCAAAAATCGGTATTCGCCCCACCATCGACGGACGTCAGGGCGGTGTGCGCGAAAGTCTTGAAGAGAAGACCATGAACCTCGCCAAGTCTGTGGCAAAACTCATCACGGAGAACCTTCGCAACGTAGACGGTTCACCCGTGGAGTGCGTCATCGCCGACGGCACCATAGGGCGCGTTGGCGAGAGCGCGGCTTGCGCCGAGAAGTTTGAGCGCGAGGGCGTGGGAGCCACCATCACCGTGACGTCGTGCTGGTGCTATGGCGCCGAGACGATGGACATGAACCCACATTGGCCCAAGGCGGTATGGGGATTCAACGGCACGGAGCGCCCAGGAGCGGTATACCTTGCCGCCGTGCTCGCCGCCCACGCGCAGAAGGGCCTGCCGGCATTCGGCATCTACGGGCACGACGTGCAAGACCTCGACGACGACTCGATACCTGCCGACGTGGCTGAGAAGATATTGCGCTTCGCGCGCGCCGCGCAAGCCGTGGCTACCATGCGCGGCAAGTCGTATCTCTCCATGGGCTCGGCATGCATGGGCATCGCGGGCTCCATTGTCAACCCCGACTTCTTCCAGGAATATCTCGGCATGCGCAACGAGAGCGTGGACCTCACGGAGATAATACGCCGCATGACCGAAGGCATATTCGACCCTGAGGAGTTTAAGAAAGCCATGGCGTGGACACGCGAGCACTGCATGGTGAACGAGGGCGAGGACATAGGCAACCGACCGGAAAAGGCTAAGACGCGCGAGCAGAAAGACCAAGACTGGGAGTTCATCGTCAAGATGATGATAATAATGAAGGACCTCATGCACGGCAACCCACGCCTTGAGCAACTCGGGTTCAAGGAGGAGGCCATTGGCCACAACGCCATTGCCGGAGGCTTCCAGGGCCAGCGACAGTGGACCGACTTCTACCCCAACGGCGACTATCCCGAGGCGCTGATGAACACCTCGTTCGACTGGAACGGACCGCGCGAGCCCATCACCCTCGCCACGGAGAACGACGCGGGCAACGGCGTGGCGATGCTCTTCAACCACCTCCTCACGGGGCGCGCGCAGATATTCTCTGACGTGCGCACTTATTGGAGCCCGGAGGCGGTGAAGCGCGTCACGGGCAAGGAGCTCACGGGACGCGCGGCGGGCGGCATAATCCACCTCATCAACTCCGGCGCCACCACGCTCGACGGCTCTGGCGCGGCAACCGACAAGGAGGGCAATCCCGTGATGAAGCACTTCTGGGAACTGACCGACAAGGACATGGACGCTTGCCTGAAAGCCACAACGTGGTATCCTGCCAACCGCGACTACTTCCGCGGTGGAGGCTTCTCGTCAAACTTCCTCACCAAGGGCGGCATGCCCGTGACGATGGTGCGCCTCAACCTCGTGAAAGGTCTCGGCCCCGTGTTGCAACTGGCTGAGGGATGGACCGTTGACATCGACCCTGAGATACACGCCATCCTCAACAAGCGCACCGACCCCACATGGCCTACCACATGGTTCGTGCCTCGTCTCACGGGCAAGGCTCCGTTCAAGGACGTGTACTCGGTGATGAACAACTGGGGAGCCAACCACGGTGCCATCTCCTATGGGCACATCGGTGCCGACCTCATCACGCTGTGCTCAATGCTGCGCATACCAGTGTGCATGCACAACGTGGAGGAAGACCGCATCTTCCGCCCGGCGGCATGGAACGCATTTGGCATGGACAAGGAGGGTGCCGACTTCCGCGCTTGCAAGAACTATGGCCCGATTTACAAATA
>DAIOUH010000023.1:2148-22446 GCA_036751585.1 Prevotella sp.
ACAAGGAGGGTGCCGACTTCCGCGCTTGCAAGAACTATGGCCCGATTTACAAATAAGAAGCACACGGACGAATCAACATGGAACAACAATAAAAACACCGACAATGATTCAAGATTATCAGATACAGGAATTCCTGCGTCAGGCCCACCGCGTGGGCGACGCTAAGTTGACCCTTTGCTCAAGCGGCAACATATCGTGGCGCATCGGCGACGAGGCTCTCGTCTCCGGCACGGGCTCATGGGTGCCCAACCTGACGAAGGAGAAAGTGGCCATCTGCCGCGTGGCAGACGGCGAGGTGCTCAACGGCGTGAAGCCCTCGATGGAGAGCGGCTTCCACCTCGGCGTGCTGCGCGAGCGTCCCGACTGCGACGTGGTGCTCCACTTCCAATCGAAATACGCCACGGTGGTGTCGTGCATGACGGAGACGCCAAAGGACTTCAACGTGACTGCCGAGATACCGTGCCACGTGGGGCGCGAGATACCCGTCATACCATATTTCCGTCCTGGCTCACCCGAGCTTGCAGAGGGCGTGAAGGCAGCACTGAAAGACCACAACTCCGCCCTCATGCTCAAGCATGGGCAGGTGGTGTGCGGAAAGACATTTGACGAGGTGTTTGAGCGCGCCACGTTCTTCGAGATGGCATGCCGCATCATAGTGCTCAGCCAAGGCAAGTACAACACGCTCACGAAAGAGGAAATCGACGACCTCGAAGCGTACATCTTGGGAAAGAAATGACCTATTTAGCAATCGACTTCGGCGGTGGCTCTGGCAGGGTCATCGCCGGAACCATAACCCAAGAGGGCGCGCGCAAAGAGCTCTCCATGCAACTGATACACCGCTTCCACAACCGCCAAGTGAAATTGGGGGAGCACGTGTATTGGGACTTCCCCGCCCTCTTCGAGGACATGAAGACCGGTCTTCGCAAGGCGGCGCAACAGGGACTTCGCGTCGATGGCATTGCCGTGGACACGTGGGGAGTCGACTTCGGACTTATCGACAGCCAAGGCAACCTCATCGGCAACCCCGTGTGCTATCGCGACGCGCGCACTCGCGGCTTGGCAGACGAGTTTTTCGCCCACGCCGACCGCACGGCCCACTATGCCGTCAACGGCACGCAGGTGATGGAGATAAACACGCTGTTCCAACTGCTGAGCATGAAAAAAGTCGACTCTCCGCAACTGCGGATAGCCGACAAACTGCTTTTCACGCCCGACTTGTTCTCTTATTTCCTCACAGGCGAGGCAAACACCGAATATACCATAGCCTCGACATCGGAGTTGCTCAACGCCACCACACGCTCGTGGGACTGGCCGTTGATAGACCGCCTTGGCCTGCCGCGCCACCTCTTCTGCCCCATCGTCATGCCGGGCACGGTGCGTGGGCGATTGCGCCCCGACATTGCCGAGGAGACGGGCTTAGGGCAAGTGGACGTGATAGCCGTTGGCTCGCACGACACGGCAAGCGCCGTGGCAGCGGTGCCGGCAAAGGCCGACGAGAAGCCTGTGGCGTTTATCAGTTCGGGCACGTGGTCGCTGCTCGGCGTAGAGATAGACAAGCCCATTCTCACAGAGGAGGCGCGACGCGCCGACTTCACCAACGAGGGAGGAATAGGCGGAAAGATAACGTTCCTGCAAAACATCACGGGACTGTGGTTCCTGCAACGGCTCATGGCGGAATGGCGCGACGAGGGCGAAGAGCAACAATATGACCCTTTGCTCGCGGCGGCGGCTAAATCGAAGATAAAGACGGTGATACCTGTCGACGCGCCGGAGTTTCAAAATCCCAAGTCGATGCAACGGGCCATACTGGACCATTGCCGCGCCCACGGCATGGACATTCCGCGAACCAAGGGCGACATCACGCGCGTGGTGCTGCAGTCGCTCGCCGCCAAATACGCCGAGGCTACACGCGCGCTCAACGCCATGCTGCCAACACCTGTGAAGAAACTGCACATCATAGGAGGCGGATCGCAAAACAAGCTCCTCAACAAGCTCACGCAAGAGGCTCTCGGCATACCCGTGGAAGCAGGACCCGTGGAAGCCACGGCGATTGGCAACATTCTCACGCAAGCGCTCGCGAAAGGCGAGGTGGCAGACATCCATGAGATGAGAAGCGTCAGCGTAAACTAAAAACCAAACCTTTAGAAAATGAAACAGTCTATCTTATCCAAGAACGGCGTGAGCTATGTCGTGCCGTTCGTGCTCATAACGTCGTGCTTCGCCCTTTGGGGCTTCGCCAACGACATCACCAACCCCATGGTCAAGGCTTTCTCCAAGATATTCCGCATGTCCGCCACCGACGGGGCGTTGGTGCAAGTGGCTTTCTATGGCGGCTATTTCGCCATGGCATTCCCTGCCGCCATGTTCATACGCCGCTTCAGCTACAAGGCCGGCGTGCTTGTGGGCTTGGGGCTTTATGCCTTGGGCGCGTTTCTGTTCTACCCAGCCAAAACCACTGGCGAGTACTACCCCTTCCTGTTGGCTTATTTCATCTTGACCTGTGGGCTCTCGTTTCTTGAGACATCGAGCAATCCATACATTCTCTCAATGGGAACAGAGGAGACAGCCACGCGCCGTCTCAACCTGGCGCAGTCGTTCAACCCCATGGGCTCGCTGCTTGGCATGTATGTGGCAATGAACTTCATCCAGGCCAAGCTCAACCCACTCGACACCGCCTCGCGCGCCAAGCTCACGCCTGGGGAATTTGAGGCAATAAAGGACTACGACTTGTCGGTCCTCATCGCCCCGTACCTCGCCATAGGCCTGGTGATACTCGCCATGTTCCTGCTCATCCTGTTTTGGCGCATGCCAAAGAATGGCGACACCAACCACAAAATCAACTTCCTGCCCACCTTGCGCCGCATATTCTCGATGCCACATTACCGCGAGGGCGTGGTGACGCAGTTTTTCTATGTGGGCGTGCAGATCATGTGCTGGACATTCATCATCCAGTATGGCACGCGCGTGCTCATGGCAGACGGCATGGCTGAGCAAGCCGCCGAGGTGTTGTCGCAAAAATACAACATCGTTGCCATGGTGATATTCTGCTGCTCGCGCTTCATCTGCACGTTTCTCCTTCGCTTCGTCAACACGGGCAGGTTGCTCATGCTTCTCGCCATTGCCGGAGGCGTGCTCGTGGTCGGGGTCATCTTCTTGCAAAACATCTATGGGCTCTACTGCCTCGTGGGTGTCAGCGCTTGCATGTCGCTCATGTTCCCCACCATCTACGGCATAGCGCTCACCGGACTGGGCGATGATGCCAAGTTCGGTGCCGCCGGCCTCATCATGGCCATTCTCGGTGGCAGCGTACTGCCACCGATTCAAGCGTCCATCATCGACAAGGGCGAGCTGTTTGGCATGCCCGCTGTCAACGTGTCGTTCATCTTGCCATTTGTCTGCTTCGTGGTGATAGCCATCTACGGCCAGCGCACGTTCTTGCGAAGCAAGGGTCGCCTCAAATAAAGGCTACGGCTTAAAGGCTACCACTGATAGACACGACACTTGTAAACGTTGGTGCCGTACTTGGCAAACGGCACCGACAACACTTTCACTGGTTCATTGGAACCAATGTGCATCTCCTTGATGTGGAATGTCCACCACGACTGTTCCGCGATGGTGGTCCATATCGCTCCGGAAGCCTTGTTGTAGTTGACCGACTTGACGCTCGTCTCGCCGTGGAACTGGGTCAGCTCGGTGAACTTCAAGTCGTCGAGATGCAGCAGGTAGGCGTTGTTGCCGGCACAAAGCAGTTCATCATCGGACACCACCGTGAGGTCGTGCAGGCCATTGGTCGGAGTCTTGATGGTGCGCTCCACTTTCAGCTTGGGCGACGACGTGTCCCAGTCTTGCAAGGAGTATTCCACGAGGTTGTTCTCGCCGATGGCGTAAAGGCGCTGGCGCGACGCTATCCATTGCACGCCGTGCGCCGACGTGAGCGTGGCTTGGAACTTTATCTTGTCGGGCTCGGCTTGGTCGAACACCAGCAGCGAGTTGTTGCGGGCGTTGTTGCCAGTGGAGCAAGCCACAACGATACGGTCGTTTGGCAACATCGTGGCAGAGTGGGCATTGTTGCAGCGCGCGTAGAACAGGCACTTCTTGGATGTCCGGTCTATGAGCGCGCATCCGCCCGTCGACGATGATGAGGTGACAAGGATTTGCTTGCCATCGTTCACCGACTTGGCGTCGTCGCAATGGACGAACATGCCACGATAGGCATCAGGGATGTCAGAAGTAGACGAGTCCCAATGCCACAGCACGTCGAGGTTGTCGTCCGTGGAGTTGTCGGCGTTGATAACATACACGTTGGTGCTGCCCACGAAAGCCAGCTCCGTGTAGCCGAACTTGCCTTGTGTGGGGGTGATGGTGCCCAAGCTGAACGTCTCGGGCTTGGTGTAGGTCATGATGTTAGACTGCCCTTTGTCATCAGTCACGGTCACGGTATAGCCTTTCTCAAATGTCGTGGGGACTATCGCCATATACACGTCAGCTCCCTTGGCGAGGTCGAGAGGTTCAGGATAATTCACCGTGCACTTGGTATCGGTGGCCGAAGCCTCTATCTCTCCGTCGTCGAGGAATCCTATCGTGGCCGTTCCGCCTATGAGCTCGCCATTGTTTCCGCTCAGCGTCACGCTGACGAGGTGGCGAGGGTCAGTCGTTGAGCACGCCGGCACATGGACGCGCGCTATCGCCAACACTGGCTTCAAGTTCACTCGCGGCGCGTCGGACGTGCTCTTGCCATATTGTTGTCCGTCATACACGGCTGCCATGTATTGCCTCAGCTCGCCAGTCTGGGCGGTGAGGTCAAGGCTGAGCTTGCCATTGACGAACGAGGAGTTGTCCTCGCGTGGCGAATAGAAGCAGCAGGCGTTGCCCTTATATGCCGACGGCACGGCGAAGGTGAACGGCAACGCCGCCTCAGTGGTGTTTATGGCCACGCCCGTGATGTTTTCGTCACAACCGTCGACAAGGAGTCCGCACTCCTCGCCCGCTGTCCAAGCCGCCGTGTTCTTGCTGCCGTCGGAGACAGCATACGGTGTCTTGGCTATCTTGAACACGCCAGCTTGATTGACCGGTGTCTTGTCGTTGTCACCGCAAGAGGCGAAACAACTCGCCAACGCGGAGAGAACGACCGTAAGTAACGCTAATTTCTTCATTGCTTATATTAGTTTTGTTTTCCACGATTTGTCTGCTCGTATTTCAAGCAACTTGTCACATTATCATTTTAGGCAACTTGTCCCGCAAATGTCGCCACCACGCGAGCTCCATGTCTTGGCACGCCCGCTGCCGATATACGCCCCGAAGAGGCGTCCGCCTGTGGTCTTGTTGCCCACCGTGCCGCCAAACACGGCATAGTCGGAGATATTGACTGCGCTCATGAAGCCATTGACAGTGGCCACGCCCCATGAGTTAGTCACCTTGCCACTCGGACTGAGCATCAGCAGCGTGCCATCGCCTTGGCCGATATACGCGTTGCCTTGCGCGTCGATTGCGGGGTGACAATAGTTGAATGCGTTTTTCATGGATACGGTGTACGACCACTTCTTCGTCATGTCGGGGTTGACGGCAAACACCGCCTCAGTAGGATCTGCGGTAGTGGTCTTCGTGCCAAACACTATCGTGCCATCGGGTCCAACCACGGGACAATAGACATCGCTTGCCATGGATGCCTCATGGAAGAACTTCTGCTCGTGAGTGGCGAGATTGAGCGAATATAGGCCATTGCCCTTTGTGCCGTAATACAATGTGCGATGGTCGGGACTTGCCGCGAAACCGGTTATCTCGGTCATGCCGTGAGAGTCGATGTTCTCACCCGTCTTCACTTGTCCAGACTTGGTTATGAAATAGAGCATGGTCTTGGTGCCAACGATAATCTCCGCTGCGCCATCGCCCGTGAGCGAGCGACCAGTCTCATTGACCAGTATGGCTCCTGGCGCGCCCGCCAACTGCACGCTCCACTTCGCGCTGCCATCAGCCGCGCTGAGAGCCCACAGCTTGCTGCCCGAATCGAGCACATACACGGTACCGTCGGAACCAATGGCAGGGAATGCCTTGTTGACCGATTTCATCTTCGTGCAGTTCCATTTGAGCGAGCCATCGGGCTTGACGGCATAGAACTCTCCTGCCACGGCAGTGCCAAAATATGCCACGCCGGAGTTGGGGTCAACGACGGGGGCGCATCCGTAAGCCGCACTCGACGCCTTGCCCACATAGCCCCACTTGCGCTTGCCTGTCACGATGTCGTAGGCATAGAGCCCTGCCGGGGCGCGGAAGGTCACCGCATAGACAGTCTTGCCATCGGGCGAGAAGGCTGGGCATTGACCCTTGAAGCCGTTGTAGTCGCCGCTCTTCACTTCATAGTCTGACGTGTCGAAATAGTTGTCCCTGACGTTCAACTCAATGTCTACGTCGATATTGCTGCCGTCGACAAGCGTGAGCTTCAGGTGAGTAACGTGCGCGCCCGACGTGGTATAGCGGTGGCGAGCCGTGCGCTCGGTGGCAGAGGCTCCGTCATCAAACTGCCATACGACCTGCGACGCCTCAACGTTCTCATCGAGTTGATATGTCACTTCCGCTCCAAGGCCTGGGTTGTCGGTGCTTATCGTGTAGAGAGGGCCTGTCGCCGGCATGCCCTTTACGGTCGTAGGCTTCGAATCGCCATTGACATAGTGTGCCACAAACGTCATGGTATAGTTCTTGTAGTTTGTCAGACCGTCTATCGTCGTAGACTCCGCGTCAGCTCCAAGCTCAACGGTTTTCACCGTTTGGTCGCCAAGAGTCACGGTAACCGTGTAGCCCTTGACCGTGGCGGCAGGTTTCTGCCAAGCCAACGTCAACGCGCCGTCAGACGGCGTGACACTCACGTCGCCCACGGCAATGCGCGACGTCACGGGCGTGCAGGTGATACTCACCTGTCCCGAGTTGACCGACGTGCCATAAACGGCCTGTATGGTGAACGTGTATTTGTGGTCGTTCTCCAGTCCCGTGACGACATATTGTGGGGTGTTCAGCATCACCGTCTCGTCTTCCTTGTCGCCCCATGACAGGCGATAAGCATCGGGGTGGAAGCCCTCGTAGGGTTCCCATGAGAGCACCACCTGCTCATCGCCCGGCACGGCTATGAGGTTTTGCACTTGCGCCCGATTGTAGTCGGCAGAGGGCAGCGACACGTCGTTGCACGCCGCGAGCAGCACAGCCATGACAAACGCATATAATATATGTAGCTTTTTCATCGTTTCCTTATTTGTCAGTTACTCATTTAGTTCTCATATCCTGGGTTCTGCCACATCACCTTCTTGTTGTTGACCACCTCTATCTGGTCGTTGGGGATAGGCATCACGAGGTTGTGCTTGTCTATGGTGTAGCCAAGACTCGTGAAATAGTCTACGGCATAGCCCATGCGCACGAGGTCGAACCACCTCATGCCCTCGAAGGCGAACTCGCGTTGGCGCTCATCGAGGATCTCGCGGCGCACTTGCTCCTTCGTGGAAGCGTCGGCTGTGGTCAACGCCTTTATGCCCGCGCGCAGGCGAGTCTTGTTGACGTATGGCAACGCCTCGGAGCCGCGTCCAAGCTCGTTGAGGGCCTCGGCATACATCAGCACCACGTCGGCGTAGCGCAACAATGGGAAATCGTTGCCGGTCTGGGTGGTGTAAGTGGCATCGTAGGTGTCGTACCACTTGTTGAGCAGATAGTTGTTGCCCACGTTCATCTTGGTCCACTCAAGCAGTCGGGCGCGGTTGTCATCACTCTCATACGCGCTGGTGAGCTGCACGGTCGGGTTCTTCGCCGTTGACGGGTTCGTGGTGGTGTACCATGCCCCATGGCCAAGGTTCACGGACTTGTTGTAGCGCACGGCGAGCAGGATCTCCTTGTTTTGCTTGTTGTTCACGTCGAAGACCTCAGCCGTGGAGCCAAGCAGTCCGAAGTGGGTGTTCTTCATCGCGTCGGCGAGGGCCTTCTCCGCGTCCTCATACTTGCCGAAAGTGAGTGCCACACGGCCCAACAGCGCGTTGGCGGCACAGTTGGTAATCCTGCCTATCTCCTCGCCGGTATACGAGTCGGGGAGCATCGCTACCGCGGCCTTCAGCTCCGACGACAGAAACTCGTACATCTCGTCCTCGGTGCAGCGTGGCACGCCCATGGCCTCAGAGGGGCTTATGGCCTTGGTCACTATTGGCACCACGCCAAACGTGCGGTAGAGGTTGAAATGGAACCACGCGCGGAGCGTCATGGCCTCGGCCTTGTACTGGTCGTGCTTGGCGAAGTCCACGCCGTCGATATGGTTCAGCATCTCATTGCAGCGGAATATTCCGTTGTAGTCGTTCTTCCAGACCGAGGCGAGAATGGTGTTGGTTGATATGTCCTGGAAGTGGTCGAGGTCGTAGCGCGACTGCGTTGACACGGCCACGGCATCGAGGTTGTTGCTGTCGCCACGGTATTCTATCTCCGTGAGCAGGAACGACACCTCGCTCTTGAGCTTCTCGTAGCAGGCCGTCACCGCGAGGTTGAAGTCCGACTGGTCTTTATAGAATTTGCCCGACACCACCTGGTTGCTTGGCATCTCCTTCTCGAAAAAGGAGTCGGAGCAAGATGAAAGGGCAATGGCAAGTGCCAATATGAAGTATTTGTTCATGGCTTTTCGTAGATTTAGAGTTTGAAGTTCACACCCACCTGGAATGTCTTTGACAATGGATATGAGCAATAGTCCTCGCCTGGTCGCAGGGCATCCGATGAACGCTTGTTCACCTCTGGGTTGTAGCCGGAGTACGGAGTCCAGGTGAAGAGGTTGGTGCCCTGCACGTAGACGCGGAGGTCGCGTATGCCTATGTGCGAGGTCAGGCGGTTTGGCACCGTGTAGGCGAGCGTAAGGTTCTGCAGGCGCAGGTAGGAGCCGTCCTCGATGTGGAACGTGGACGTGGAGGCGCCGTTTCGTCCCGTCGACTTACGGTTGCCGCGGTTGAGCGTTCCCGAAGTCACGGTGTTGGTGGCATAGTCCACTTGTGCCCTGTTGAGCGCGAGCTTCATCATGTTGGACGAGCCTTCCATGTTGCACAGGTATCGGCGCTCAAGGTTGACTATCTCGCTGCCGTAGGAGCCCTGGAACGACGCGCTCAGCTCCAGGCCGCGCCAGTGGATGCCACCGGAGAAGGCGTAAGTGAAGTCGGGCATGTAGTTGCCGCATATCACGCGGTCGGCGTCTTCCTCCATTATGCCGTTGCCGTTGGCGTCGACGAAGCGGAAGTCGCCCACGTGGGTGTTGGCGAAGTGAGGATACGAGTCAAGCTCCTTCTGGTTGTGGAATATGCCGTCTTGCACGAGCAGGTAGTAGCACCCCACGGGCTTGCCCACCATGGTGATGTAGTAAGACTGCGCGTAAGAACCCGCCTTGATTATCGGCGCGTCGTTGTTGCCGAGGTGCAGCACCTTGTTGCGGTTGAGCGAGAAGTTGCCCGAGAAGTTGTAGCCCCAGTCCTTCCAGTTGTGACGCGAGGTGACGTTTATCTCTATGCCCTTGTTCTGCATCGAGCCGATGTTCATTGTCGATGTCGACATGCCCGTTATCTGCGGGATGGGCACGTCGAAAAGCATGTTGGTGGTGCGTGAGTAGTAATAGTCGAAGGTCAGGCCGAACAAGCCACCAAACAGGCTCGCGTCGAAACCGACGTCAACCTGCGCGTTCTTCTCCCACCCGAGCTTGTCGTTCTCCACGCGCGATGGATAATAGCCGCTCACCACATTGCCGTCGCCAGCACCCGATATGTATGTGAGCGAGGAGAGCGTGGCCAAGTGGTCGTAGTTGCCTATCTGGAAGTTACCAGTCTGGCCATAGCTGGCACGCAACTTTATGTCGTCAATCCACCTATGGTTCTTGAGGAATTTCTCGTCGGAGATTCTCCATCCCGCCGATGCCGACGGGAAGTAACCCCAACGGTTGTCACGTCCGAAACGCGAGCATCCGTCGCCGCGTATCGCAGCCGAGAGCATATAGCGTCCCTTGTAAGAATACTGAACGCGCGTGAGCCATGAGGCCATCGTCCATCCCGTGTCCGACGTGCTGGTACCGTCGGTGAGTATCTCGGTGGCTCCGGCTATCGTGCGCACCTTGTCATCGGCGTATCCAGTGCCCGTTATCTTACTGGTGTTGTTGATGTTGCGCTGAGCCTGATACACCGCCACCGCCGAGATTGAGTGGTCGTTGAGGGTGAGATTGTAGGAGAGCTGGTTCTCCACGTTCCAGTTGTAGTAGGAGTTGGCCTCGTAGATTCCCTTTGCAGCCGACGCGAGTCCGTGGTAGGCATTGCCTCTCGTCTCAAGGTATGACGGGCGATAATAGGCACGCGTGTACGACAGGAAGTCGCCGCCGACGGAGATTTTATAGGTAAGACCCTTGATAAACTCGTAGGACGCGAACACGTTGCCCATGAGCGACATACGCTTGCGCAGGTCGTCAATCTCAAGCGCCAACGCCACGGGATTGAGCGTATTGTTGTATTGCGTGTTGGTCTCTTCAAGGTTGAACTTGCCGTTCATGTCCCAGTTGTAGGAGCCGTCGGCGTTGTACACTGGGAACACGGGGGCGGTCATCAATGCCGCCGCTATCACGCCGTCGCCAGTATACTGCGAGTCGGCATCCACGTAGTTCTGCTCCGAGAACGACGGCGCTATGTTGATGCCCCACTTCAATCGTCCCGCCTTGCCGTCCATGTTGACACGTGCCGAATAGCGACGGAAGTCGGAGCCGATGATAGTTCCCTCGCGCCACAGGTAGTTGAGCGAGGCGTAATAGTTCATCGTCTTGCCTTTGCCGCTCACCGATAGGCTGTGACTGGTGCTTAGCGCGCTGCGAAAGATGGCATCCTGCCAGTCGGTGTCGGTGAGTGTACCGGTCTTGTCTTGCAAGTAGAGCAGCACGTCGGACGGTGTCTGCCAGTAGGTCTGGCCCGTGCGCATGGAGTTGGGGTCATTGACAGAGGCGTTGGGGTTGTCGGTGAGATAGGAACCGTCGTGACCGTCCTTGTTGGCCTGCGCCCACTCGTAGGCGTTGAGCATGTCTATCTTCTTCGACACTCCCGACACGCCGAAATAGCCGTCGTAGGAAATCACCGGCTTGCCCGAGTCGCTGCCCGTCTTGGTCGTGACAATAATCACGCCGTTGGCACCTCGCGAGCCGTAGATGGCAGCCGAGGAAGCGTCCTTGAGCACCTCCACGCTGGCGATGTCGCTTGCCGGCAGGTTGGCAAAGGAGCGTGAGTCGGTTGGCACGCCGTCGATGATATACAATGGGTCGCTGCCCGCCGTGGCCGACGATATGCCGCGCACCCTGACCGACACGCCAGAGCCCGACGGATCGCCGCCGAGCGAGAGCACCTGCACGCCTGGCATCTTGGCGGCGAGAGACTGGCGGAAGTCTGTTGCGGGAATGTCCTTGAGGTCGTCAGATCGCACCGAGGATATTGAGGTAGTGACATCGCGCTTGCGCATGCTGCCATAGCCCACCACCACCACGTCGTTGAGCACCTGCGAGTCGTCCTGGAGCTTGATGGTGCCGCCCACCTTGCGGGCTGGCATCTGCACGGTCTTGCAACCCACGTATGAAATCACGATGTCCACGTTGGGCTGCACGCCTTCGAGCGTGAAGTTGCCGTTGATGTCGGTTATCACCCCTCGCGATGTTCCCTTTACCACCACGCTGGCGCCTATCACGGGGTCGCCATTTTGGTCCACTACGGTTCCCTTGAGTGTCCTGGTGTCGTCCGACGGTCGCTCCATCACCGCGTCGGCAATGGAGGATGGGGCTTGGGCGGCCGTAGCTGTGGCCGCGCATGCCATTGCGGCAAGACACACGATTGCTGTCTTGTTGTTCATACAATATACATTAAGGTAGAAATACTATACACAGTATGGCAGAAGATTGTTTCTGTCCGTACTCTTTATCTCAGCGTGCGGCGACCGTGCTGCTTCAGGTAGTTGATGAGCATTTCGGGCCGGTCGGTCTGTATCATGGTGGCGTGGTGGTCGAGCACCCATCCCCAATGCTTGTCCAATCCCTCAATGAGGGCGTTCTCGTCATCGTGGCCCGCGCAGAGGGTGTCCCAAAGGGTGTTGATCCACACGCGGGAACCTGACTTGAGCACGAGCTTCACGAAATCGGGGTCAAGCTGCTGTTCCGTCCGAAAGCACATCTCGAAAGCCACGGGATGCATCTTCTTGGCGAACTCCGCGCCACGCGCCACGGCAGCCGAGTCGTACATGTCCACGATAGGCATATAGAGCATTCCCTTGCTGTCGCCGTAGTCGGCCTTCACGCGGTCGAGGGCATACTTGCCCTTGATTATCACTTGCCTCTCGGTGCCCGTGCGCTGTATCACGGGCAGGATCTCACGAATGTAATCACCGCCCTTGTCGATGTTCACCAGCACGCGGCCACGGCACGCTATCAGCGCCTCCTCAAGGGTGGGTATGGCGCGACGCGTCTTGATGCCGTTGCCACTGCGCAGACGAAACTGCTTGATTTGCGCGAGCGTGTAGTCGGCAATGCGGCCCTTGCCAGTGGACGTGCGGTTGAGTGTGGCATCGTGCATCAACACGAACTGACCGTCGGCGGTGCGGTGGATGTCTATCTCCACCATGTCCACGCCCATGCGTATGGCGTTCTCTATGCCTTGGATGGAGTTCTCGGGCGCGCCACGCCAATCGGCACGGTGGGCGATTACAAACACGTAGTTGGACTTTGGATTGTGCAGGCAGTTGAGCAGCGAGTCAACGTGGTTGGCGGCTCGTGAGGCGAGTGCCACAAACAACAAGGCGGCACTCAACATGGTTTTCTTGATAAAAGTTTTCATATACACACTTTATTTGGCAGATTTATGTATCGGTTGCAAAAATAGTAACACTTTATAAAAACGAAAAGGTTAGGCAGGTTAAAAATTATTAATGCAAACGTTTTCGTTTCGTTTAGTAACGGCTTTGAAACACTCGAAGCCAAAATACGAAAGAAGCCTTGACTCAATCGAGCCAAGGCTTCTTCATATCGTTTAATGGCAACCCTCATGCGGATTGTCGTTCACGGGTCTATAAACTGTCGTTGTTGTCGTCATCGTCATCCCAAGCATTGTAACCCCAGTCACCATGCTTTTTTGCACCCCAAGGGGTGTTAGGGTCGAGCGTGCCGCCGTTTTCGATGTGGTCATTGTAGTTGCCATTCTTGTCGTTGACGGAGCCCGTAAGCATTTGCGAATCCATCAAGTCGTCATCAAGGTCGAGTTTCACCACTTGGGCATTTGGCCTGCTGTATTTTGTTTTCATCTTTTTGTCTCCTTTTGTTTCTAATAGTGTCGTGTACCGGCTTAAGGTGGCTTACTTCACGATATATTTCTTGCCGTTCACGATATACACGCCCTTTGGCAGGTCGTTCAAGGTGCCATTGGCTTTGACCAACTGTCCGTTGAGGTTGTAAACGTTCTTGCCTTGCTTCGTGGCGGTGTTGTCGCCAAAGAGCTGGTCGATGCCTGTCACCTCTGTCTCACTCACCGTCTCGCCGTCTACCGACACGTTTATCTTGGCAGGCATGGCTGTCTCGGTGAAGCAGAAATATCCCTTCATGCCGTTAAGGCCAAAAGGACTTGCAAGGTAGTAAATCTTGCCATCACGTATAATGTATTTACCCATGAGGTTGAGCTTGGCATTATTGCCCTCAAAGGTCTTGATCAGCGTGCCACGGAACTCCAAGCCATCGTGCTCTACCTTGGCGCCACCAAACAAGTCGTCCTGGTTGTCCATGTACTTCGTGTCCACGGCACTTGTGATCATCGTGGTGGCGTATGGCGCGGTGCAAGTCACGGTGATGGGCTGGTTGGCCTTGTCTTGGTATGTCACCTCCTTGTCGGTCAACTTGCCATCGTTGTCTTTTCCGCCTTCGCCCTCGGCGCGTGTCGGCTTGATGATGTAAGGCACATTGGCCTCCATCACCACCTCGTTGTCACCTGTGTTCTCATCCTCCACGCGGTCGAATTGGATGTGGCCGTCGTCGTAGCTTACGAACTTGGCTATCTGGGTGTTGTTGCCAAAGAGGTCACGACACTGCCCCATGGTGAGGCTCACTGGCAACACGATGGTGTTCCACATGTTGGCATCCATCTTGCGGTGCAGATAGAGCATGGCACCCTTGAAGCCATTGTATTGCGTGTTGGCGTTGGTGATATAATTCAGGTCGTCCTTGTTCTCGTCGAGCACCAGCTGCGCGTTGTCGCTGCCACAGAAGGCGAGCTGGAAATCATCGAATGCCGTCCAAGAGTTGGCGCCTCGGAACTCAAGACCCATGTCGAGCGTTGAGCCTTCCTTGGCGTAGATATAGAGACTGTTGGAATATTGCTGCTTGCGGAACATCTTGCCAGCCTCGGTGAGGTCGGTTGGCGCGGTACCCTCGCCTTCGAAGTCGTTTACGCTCGCCAGCCCCTTGCTCACGTTGTTGCCATCGCACTTGGCGAAGAGGTAAGAGCGGTTATCCGTGTCGTCGGTGAAGCCTTGGCATGACACACGATACCATCCCGTGCGTGGAATGGTGATTGTCTGATGGAAATTGGTGCCCGCGTTGCTTCTCACCTGACCGCAGAAATACTGTCCGTTTTTCTTGGCCTCGGCTTCCCTTTGAGACGAAGAACTGCCAGGATAACCATATCTGCTTTCCGCGTCAGAGTTGCTGACCTCAGAAGAATAGAGTTTCTCCACACCGAGCTTCAAACCTGTGTAGCCCTTATTGTCTTTGGCCGTAGTCTTCCAATACGTGTTGAATGCGGAGCCACGATCCAAGCCCTGGTCCTTCACGAGGAAAGTCACGTTGAATGGCTCGCTCATGCTTGCCGACTTGGTGGTCTCGGCAGCCTTGTAGATGTCCGCCATGGTCACGATGCGCCACAGGTCGTTCTTGTCTGCCTTCAGCGCGTCCACGTCAGGCGTATCATAATTATTGTTCTTGTTTGCCACGGTCTTCAACACCACGGCGTCATTCTGCGCGTCATAGTAAAGGTATGAATCCTCTGGCTTCCTATTCGACTTCTTAGTGTCCGGGGCATTAGGCTCACGGCTCGAAATGGCGTAAGTGCCATTGCCGCAATCCACGAAGTTCCATGCGATATAGATTCCAGAAATGCCTTTTTCATCATCCATGTACAGGCCACTTTTATTGCTCGAGGCTTTAGTAGTAACATTACTCATCCAAGAGCCACTATTAGTGCCTAACGCCGTATTGATGAAGTAATAGTCTTTAGACCAAGGATCTGGCCACAAAATACCGCCACCCATAGACTGCGATTCCTTGCAAATCCACAGTTCAGTGGCCACGTCGCCAAGGGAAAGTTGCGTTCCCCAAGCACCGCCCGGGCGAAGCCATTTGCCAGTGCCCACGTGCTGCAAGAAAACCACCTTGCTTGGGTCTGCCTCGCTGCGGCTCGCGTCTCTGCTTCCATTGCTGTAGAGCACCTTGTCCACGTTGTTGCCCTTCCAGGGGTAGCTCGACTGTGCGGCAGCCGTGCCCACACTTCCGAAAAGCAGTGCCGACAGCAACATCAACACCGCTCCGAACGAGTGCTCACGACGTAGCGCCCGTTTCATCTCATCATAGTAGTTCATAATATCAATTATTACAATAGTTCATTCTCTTCAATTGGAGCGCAAAGATACTAATAAACGCTAAAATAAAACGGGGGGGTAGTTAAACTATCTTAATTTCCAATAAGATTAGCAAAGTCGTAAAAAGGAATTACAAAGTGGGGCAATAAACAAAAAAGGTCGTGCCCATTGCTCACGATAGAGCAATGGGCACGACACTCTTGTTTCTACTTATGCTTTTTTTGCTTCAGCTCGTCACTCGGCAATCCAGTAGTCACCACCGTTACCAGTGTCCCCTCCTGGCTTTGGCCACTCCTCCTTGTCGGGGTCTTCGTTGCCGTCTCCCTTGTCAGTGGGTGTCCCACGGTAGATGTATTCAGAGCCAGCAAGCAAATGCAGCGAAGCTATCTTGATGCGCCTCGATTCCGGCTTCACGTATATTTTCTTTTTCATGATTCTTCCCCCCCTATTATTTGATTACCACTTTCCTTACGAGTGATCCTTGCTTAATGATGTTGATGCCCTTGCGCAATCCGCTGAGCCTACGACCTTGCATGTCGTAATAGGCCACACTGCCGTTGGTCGCTTCCGTGTCGTTGGCGACAAAGCTGATGCCAGTGGACGTGGCAGCGTCGTCGATGCTGAGCGATGATGCCTTGGCCGTTGCCGGCTGGTCGGTCATGATGTAAGCACGATAGCCATACACTTTCACGCCCTTGGTATTGTCTCGACCAACGTAGTCGGACACGAGGCGGAACCTATCTTTGGCTATGAAGTAAGCATCAGAGGGCGCTGCCACCGCGTCGAACGTACCTACAAGGCGGTCGCCCGTGGTGGCGTTGACAGGTTCACTTACCAGTTCCACCACATCGTCGGCACCCTCAGCGCCCACCACATTGATGGAAGTTTGCTCATGGCTCTTGCGCTTCACGAACATCGGCACGCCAGCGGCAACCACGCCCGACTTAATCCGCTTCACGGGTATCCGACCCTTGTCGAGCTCTATCTTGTCGAGAGGATAAAAATAGCAGTCGTTTTTCTCATCGGTCACGTCAACGACAAAAGGCAAGCAAATGGTGCCCCAGTCGGACGTAACCTGCCTACTGTATGATGCCTTGACAGCCGTCGTCACCTCTGGGTCGGTTATGTCGAGCTTCACCTTGTCCTTGAGTCGCAGGTCGAGAATCCTCAACGGTTCACCAGCCGCTCCCACGAGTTCGTCGCCCATGGTGCCCACAACCTTCTGGCAGTAGCCCGTCTTGTAGTTGGCAAACTGTCTGTCGTCGTGACTTTTGCCGTCACTGTAGTAATCTGCATCGTAGGGTTGGGCACCCTCAATCGAATCGCATCCTTGGAACATGGATTCGCCATGGATGCTATCAACCTTAGAAAGGTTGAACTTATCGCTGATGTACAAGGTCTTAAGGTTTTTGCAGCCAGTAAACATACAGTTCGTGTAATTGACGTTTTGCGTGTCGAAGTTGCTCAGGTCGAGCGTGGTGAGACTCTCGCAACCAGAGAACATGAAATAAGTCCACTGAACGTTTCTTGTATCAAAATTGGAAACGTCTATCGATGTAAGGCTCTTGCACCCGGAAAACAGACCTGCCATAATGATGGCCTTCGACGTGTTGAAGTGGGAAACATCTATGCTCTTCAGCTTCTCACAACCTTGAAACGTACAATAGAAGTGGTCAACGCTTGAGGTATTGAGGTTTTCTATTCCCTCTATTTCCGTGAGATTCTTGCATCCCAAAAACCAATAAGACAGGCTCGTTGGGCGCGCCTTGCTGAAGTTGGTGGTGAACACGGCCTTTGATACCTGGGTGCTGTCTTCCTCCCAAGCTGGTGGAATGGCCCTAACATTCAAGTCATACACCTTGCCCGTGGTTGGCTTCACGCCATAGTCGAAGGTCAGCGTGCCATCGGCAAAAGTCACGTAAGCTTGTTCTTGTGTTTGTTCTTGTGCGTTTGCCGTTTGCAAACCCATCACCATCATGCCCATAATGAGCATCAAGATGGAAGTCAATTTCAATCGTCCTCTCATTCTTAACATACTTTTCATTGTTTTTATTATATAATCGTGGCAAAGTTACTAATAATCACTAAATTATTAGGGGGGGGTAGTTAAACCTTGTTAATTTCGGAAGAAATGCGCAAAGTCGTAAAAAGGAATTACAAAAATTGTAATGGCGAGACCACGGAAAGGATGGTCGCGGACGGGCACAGGGTCCGCCCCTGCACGTCATTATCAGCGTCGGCGTTACGCTTGAATCGCGATGACGTTACGGTGAGAAAGCAACAAAAACGGCTCCACGGTGTAAACGCGATGCGTTTAAGCCGTGGAGCCGGAAGAGGGGAGAATTTGTCGTCAGCGCTCAAGAAAGCGCGCGCTGTTTGTCAACGGATTACTTGTTCTTGTACTTCACCGATACCGTATTAGCATAATATGCCTGCGAAGGAGAGATAGCTGCGCCAGCCGTCTGCAATGTCAACACATTGTCCTTGAAAGACGAAACCATGTCTGCGGTGGTTTGGATGTCCGCACCCGAATTTTGGTCAATGTCACCAGCGATGAACTGCGTTGGGACGTAAGCGGAAATCTTCACGTTCTGGTTCATCAAGAAGCCAAGGAACAAGTCGTCCCTCGTCATCAGCCATGCGAAGGTGTTGATCAAGTAAGCAGGCTCCACTGTTTGTGGGCAAACGCGAAGGTTGTTGTTTGCGGTTGTCAACTCATTAGTGAACGACATGGTGTAACCACTCAAATTGCCGTTTGCATAGTTAGCCACGAAGTTGTTGTCATCAGACTCGGCGCCATCCTTCTTCACGCTCACGAGGTAGCCGTTGGCATCGTATGACCAGATGTACTTAGACTCAACCATCTCGCCCGTTGCATAGTCGTAGTCCTGGCGAGTGCTGCTCACCACGCGGTTTTGGTCATCGAGCGTGAAAGTATAATTATCGCAGGTCACGGTCTTGTCATCATACTTCAACTGCCAAGCCACATTCGAGGCATTAGAAGTGATAGCGCTCAACATACCCTTATCGTTGTAAGCGAGGTTAAGGACGAGCGCGTCATCGGTCAAGCCAATAGAAGGAGCATACATACTCAGCATGGCGTTGCCCGAGATGGTGATGCTCTCTATCTGGCGAGGCTGGTAGATGTATGCCTCGCCAAGCGACCATTTGGTCTTGCCACGCACGAGCTTGACATCTGCCACGCCCTCTTTGTCATAGTTTGGTATGGTGAACTTCAAGCCATCGGCTGTCACGGTGCATGGAATATAACGGGTCTCTATCATGTCGCTTCTTGTGGAAGGGGAAGCCAAGAAGATCTTGTCGCCATCGGCGAAACCGAGGCCAGAGATCGTGACCTCCTGACCCAGAGCCATCTCGCTTGGCAGAGACAGGGCTGAGATGGGGTTGTCGGCATCGAGAAGGTTGATGCTGCCCAATGTCCAAGAGTCGTTGCCGCTCTTCAGCACCACGTTCACCTTGCCAGTGGACAGCGTGTAAGGAATGGTGAATGTCGCGCCGTTGGACGACAATTTGGCATTCACGTCAACCGCGTCGCCACTCTCCGGCTGGAGCCAGATGCTTTGCCCCCTGGCAAAGCCGCTGCCCTGAACCGTAACCTCAGAGCCTATCTTGGCAGAGGTGGGGACTACGGCGTTGGTGATGGGGTTCGTGGGGCCGTCATCGTCTGACGAGCACGCTGAGAATGTGACTATGGCACAAAGCATCAGCATCATGGAAATCAATTTTCTCATAACGTTTGTGTTTTATGGATTAATAATTGGTAATGTTTCTCACAGTCCTGGCTGGCTGTTCAAGATTTTCTCCGTGTCGTCGCTCGACGGGCGCGTCATGTCGGGGTTGACGATGCGACCGTTAGGGTCGAGCAGGATGAAGCGCGGTATGCCGCTGATGCGATAGTCGGCCTGGAATTGGCTTCCCTTGCCTATGAGGAGCTGCGTGCCGCAGAGGGCGCCACTCTTGACGCGCGCCTCCCACTCGGCCTTGTCGTCATCGATGGAAAGTCCCAAGAAGGTGATGTTGCGACCCTTGTATTTCTCAGCTAACTTCTTGAGGAATGGCAATTCCTTCCGACATGGTCCGCACCACGTGGCCCACATGTCTATATACACATACTTGCCGCGGAAGTCGCGAAGCGACATCTGCTTGCCGTTCACGTCCACGCCCTTGAAGTCGGGCGAGGGCTTGCCCACTGCCGCCTTGTCCCACTTGTCGCAAGCCTGCTTGAAGAGGGCTATGAGGCGAGGCGAGGTGACGTAGGTGTAGTAGAGGTTCTTCAGATCCACGATGTTGTCGGTGCCGTTGCCCTCCACATAGGTGAAGGCGATGAAATGGATGAGCGACTGGCGCACCTTGTCGCTCTGCGTGTGCTCGCCTATGTAGCTCATCTCGGCAAGCACTTTGGGATAGAGCGCGTGGATTTTCTTGCCCGTCTCGTCTAACACGTGGGAGGTCTCTATCATGAAGTTGCGATACTCGTCGATGTCGGCCAACTCGTCGTCCTCCTTGACATACTGGCGCAGGGTGTCGTAATAGTCCTTGCCCAGCGTCATGGTGGTGTCGCGCGTGAGGTAGAGGTGGCTCACGGGGTACATCAAGAAGGCGTTGGCATAGAAATAGGTTATCCTGCCCTCCTCCATCTTCTGGAACTTG
>DAIOUH010000023.1:22546-24572 GCA_036751585.1 Prevotella sp.
GAAGGCGTTGGCATAGAAATAGGTTATCCTGCCCTCCTCCATCTTCTGGAACTTGTCGGTGGCGGCGAACTTGCGCACTTTCAGCAGTCGCTTCATGGTTGCCATCTTGCTGTCCATGGCTTGCTTGAACTCGCCCCAAGGCTTGGCATAAGCCTCATCTGGCAGGTTGGTGAGCTGTATCTTGTTGAGATAGTCGATTGCCTTCTCGTTGCCACCTTTCACAGCAAAGGTATTGTCGAAGTCGTTGGCATCGAAGGAGACGGTCAGCTCGTCACCCTTTTGCAGATAGAGGTTCTTCCACTTCTGGCCATAATACACCTTGGCATAGAGCGCGTCCATGCCATCGAGCCGTGCGGTGGTCTTGCCTTCGGTGAGCTGAAACTCGCTCACGCTCCGGTGATACACCAAGACCACGTTGTTGATTATGGCGTTCTTGACATCAAAATGCACCGTTATGCCATCGGCGGCGCGCGTGCTCACTGCCATGAGCAGGAATAGCAACAGAGCTGTTATCTTATTCTTCATATCCTTTTCTTTCTTATTTTTGTCATATTCTGAAAACTCCCATATATAATAATGTGTGTCAGTTGGTGCGCTCACGATAGGTAGCGTCCACGATCTTGGCAAAGCCAGTGTAGCTCTTCGGGTTCACCTTGGAGAAGTCGCCCTCGGTCGCCATGCCATCGTATATGCGGAGCGTGCCCTCGCCGTTGCTCTCCGAGCCCACCACCAAGTCGTAGTCGTGATTGCTTGCGGCGTTCTGGTAGAGGTTGAACTTCATCATGGTGATGGTCTCGCCGCGAAGCGTGAACTGCCTCTCTGCCTTGAGCGGAGTCTCGGAGAGGTTCACGCGATAGACCGTGCCACCCACGGCATAGTACATATAGTTGCGCAAGGAGCTGAAGGCGAACCGCGTGGCCTTGGCGATGTCCGTGCAGCCGCTCAAGTCGCCATAGTAGGCCTTGCCAAGCGCGTAGGTGCAGTCGGCGTAGGTCAACATGTCGCCGAGCTGGATGCCATAGAGATAATACTTGTCGCCCTTGCGCAGCACCGTGTAGGTGACGCCCATCTTGGCGTTGCCCGGGTCATACTTGGTGTTCTCCATGTACACGAAGTCCAAGCCCTCGGGATAGTCCTTGAAAGCGGTGCCAGCCACCATGTCGCTGCCCTTGTAGCCCGTGGCGATGCCCTCCATCTCCCCCATGGTGTGATAATTGGTGTCGGAGAGCGACAGGCTGACAAGGAACGGACAGCACGACATGAAGCGCTTGTTCACCGTGTCGTAGAACAGGTAGATGGAGGCATACGACGTGGCACCCACGTTAGCACCCACATACGGGGCAAGCACCGGTTGCTTATTGACGGCGGCAAACAAGCCCTGGATGCCCATGTTGGAGGCGGTGTAAGCATGGCCATCGCTCACGCAAACGCGCATCATGCCGCTTTGGTCGCAGACCATGCCATGGGGATGGAGGTCGAGCGACTTCGCCACCTCATACCTGAAGGCGTAGTCTTTCTGCCAAGCGAAGTTGTTTTTCGACAGGCGCGTCGCACCATCCGCCGTGAAGAGGTAGAAGGGTGAGTCGTTGTAGCCGCAGTTTGGCTGGTACTCTATGCCGTAAGGATGGTTCAGCTCCGCCATGCCGTTGGTCTTCAGCACGTCGTGATAGGTCTTGCCCGTCACGTCGGAAATCATGTCGAGGCGCGTCTTGCCGTCCACGTCGCAGAGCACCATCCACCCTTCCGAGGAGGAGTCGCTCACCTTGAGCGCATAGCTTTTGCGCCAGAACAAGCCACTTTGCTTGTCCTTTGCCGTGAAGTAGAGCGTGTATTCGCCGGCGTTAAGCGTCACCTCTTTGTGGAGGTGCTTCTCGTGGCCGAGCACCGTCTCCTCGTGGTCGCCCGCGTTGTTGATGACCTTCCACTCGTAGTCGTAAGCGTCGAGGTCGGTGATGTTGTCGCCCATTGACGGGTCGAGGTCGAGCACGTCGTGGATGAGCACCGAGTTGGTCTCAGGCACGCCCGT
>DAIOUH010000024.1:0-24558 GCA_036751585.1 Prevotella sp.
TGTTTACTCTGTCACGAAGTTCTTCAGGTCATCGGCTTTGAAGTTCATGACGTAAGCGTGAGAGCCTACGCACTCCTCTTCTGCCAAGCGCACGAAGACGTTGGCACTCTTCTCAAACTCCTCAGGGTCTTTTGTTGCATCCTTGAGCAGGAGCAGGGAGAGGATGATGTCGCCAGTCATGTTGTAGAGACGGCGGCCAAGGAAATCGTGCTCAGCCTGGTCGTTGTCTGCCTTTACCTTGTCCACTGCCTCGGCGTAGAGGTCCACGCACTTGGCAATGCGGTCGAGGAGAGGCTTGACGGCCTCGGACACTTCCTCAAGGAGCATCTCCTTCATGATGTTGAGGTAGGTACCGTTGGTGATGTAGCGGATAGCCGCAACCACCTGCAACTGTGTCGTGCCCTCGTAGATGGAGAAGATGCGGGCGTCGCGCAACAGGCGCTGAGCCTTATACTCCATGATGAAGCCAGAACCACCATGCACGCTCACGCAGTCGTAAGCCGACTGGTTGGCAAACTCAGAGGTCATGCCCTTGCCCAGAGGAGTGAAGGCGTCAGCCAAGCGGCTGTATTTCTTCATCTCCTTGCGCTCGTCGCCAGTGAGCTTGCGCTCGCGAGAGATGTCCTCAAGGGTCTTGTAGATGTCCACGTAGCGTGAAGTCTGGTAGAGAATGGCACGGCTCGCGTCGAGCTTTGCCTTCATGCGAGAGAGCATGTCGTAGACGGCAGGGAAGTTGATGATTGCCTCGCCAAACTGCTTGCGCTCGCGGGCGTAGCTCACTGCCTGGTCGTAGGCTTCCTGCTCCAGACCGACGCTCTGTGCGGCGATGCCGAGACGGGCACCGTTCATCAGGCTCATCACGTACTTGATAAGACCGAGACGGCGGTCACCGCAAAGCTCTGCCTTGGCGTTCTTGTAGACGAGCTCGCACGTTGGTGAGCCGTGGATGCCGAGCTTGTTCTCGATGTGGCGAACGTCAACGCCGCCGTCGCGCTTATCGTAGATGAACATTGAGAGGCCGCGACCGTCGCGTGTGCCTTCCTCTGAGCGGGCGAGAACGAGGTGAATGTCTGAGTCGCCATTGGTGATGAAACGCTTCACGCCATTGAGCCTCCAAGTGCCGTCTGCATCCTGTGTGGCCTTGAGCATGACGTGCTGAAGGTCAGAACCAGCGTCAGGCTCGGTGAGGTCCATTGACATGGTCTCGCCAGCGCAAATGCGAGGTATGTATTTAGCTTGCTGCTCAGGAGTGCCAAACTCGTAGAGTGTGTCTATGCAGCTTTGGAGCGACCACACGTTTTGGAAGCCGCTGTCGGCAGCGGAGACAAGCTCTGAAAGCATGGAGAACACGGTCATGGGGAGGTTCAGTCCACCAAAGCGGCGAGGCATGGTGATGCCCCACAAGCCAGCCTTGCGTGTTGCGTCGAGGTTCTCGTATGTCTTCGAGGCATAAATCATGCGGTTGTTCTCAAGGTGTGGACCCTCAAGGTCAACGCTCTCAGAGTTGGGCTCGATGATGTTCTTTGCCACCTCGTCGGTGATTTCAACGATGCGCTTGTAGTTCTCGATGGCATCATCGTAAGACACTGGTGCGTAGTCGAACTTGTCCTTGTCGGCGAAGTCGCGCTCTTTCAGCTCGACAATGCGCTTCATCAGAGGTGAGTCGAGATAATATTGTAGTTTTTTTGCGTCTGTCATTGTTGTTTGTTTTGGAGAATAAAAGAATTACTTATTATTCTGCTTGTAATATTTGATGAGTTTCGGGACGACCTCCTCCACGGTGCCGGTGATGATGTAGTCGGCAATCTGGTTGATAGGGGCGTCGGGGTCGCTGTTGACAGATATGATGATGCCAGAGTCCTGCATGCCTGCGATATGCTGAATCTGACCGCTGATGCCGCAAGCGATATACACCTTTGGATGCACCGTCACTCCTGTCTGACCGACCTGCCTGTCGTGGTCTACCCATCCAGCGTCCACGGCGGCACGGCTTGCGCCCACCTCACCGTGAAGCTCCTTGGCGAGCTGGAAGAGCATGTCGAAGCCTTCCTTTGAGCCTACGCCGTAGCCACCAGCCACGACGATAGGAGCGCTCTTGAGGTTGTTCTTGGCAGCCTCCACGTGGCGATCGATTACCTGTACGGCGTATGACAGTGGGTTTACATACTTCTTTGGGTCTGGGTAAACCACCTCGCCCTTTGCCTTGCCCTCATAGAGAGCCTTCTGCATGACACCGGAACGAACGGTTGCCATCTGTGGACGATGTTCCGGGTTGACGATGGTAGCCACGATGTTGCCACCGAAAGCCGGGCGAATCTGGTAGAGCAGGTTGTCGTAGTGCTTGCCAGTCTTCTTGTCGTCGTACTCGCCAATCTCCAGCTGCGTGCAGTCGGCGGTGAGGCCAGATGTCAGTGATGATGACACCCTTGGGCCGAGGTCACGACCTATTACGGTTGCGCCCATGAGGGCAATCTGCGGCTTCTCCTCCTTGAAGAGGTTGACCACGATGTCGGTGTGAGGTGCTGACGTGTATGGGAAAAGACCCTCGCCGTCGAAGACGAAGAGCTTGTCAACGCCATAAGGAAGTATTTGGTCTTCCACCTTACCCTTGATGCCTGTGCCTGCCACGATGGCGTCGAGCTCCACGCCGAGAGTGTCGGCGAGCTTGCGGCCCTTGGTGAGCAGTTCTTGTGACACCTCCTGTACGGTAGTGCCTTCTATCTCGCAATATACAAATACGTTATTCATTGTCTTACCTACTTACTATCCAATAATGCTCTCGTCTAACAGTTCTTTTACGAGTCCCTCCACGTCCTCGTCGGAAGCGGTGAGCCTCTTGCTCTCCTTTGCCTGGAAGACAATGTTCTTCACGGCTTTCACCTTCGTTGGCGAACCAGCCAGACCGCACTGGTCATAGTCGGCGCCGCAGTCGGCGATGCTCCATTGGCCGAGGGTGAGATATGGACGTGTCTCGTAGAGAGAAGCCCAAGGCTCATCGCCCTTGCGCTCCATGGGGCAAGAGGCATACTTGTATTTCATCACGAGCTTGGCGTTGCAAGGACGTGCTGGTGCGGCTGTGCCGTTGACGGTTACCATCACTGGCAGAGGAGCCACGACTGTCTCCACGCCGCCATCGATGTGGCGCACGATTGTAGCCTTGCCGTCTTTCACCTCTTTGATTTCCTCGGCGTAAGTCACCTGGTTGAGACCGAGCTTCTGTGCCACCTGTGGGCCTACCTGCGCGGTGTCGCCATCGATAGCCTGACGGCCACCGATTACGAGGTCTACATGGAACACGTCCTTGTCTATCTTCTCAATGGCCTTGGAGAGGAAGTAAGCAGTGGCGAGGGTATCGGCACCAGCGCTCTTGCGGTCGGTAAGGAGCCAGCCCTCATCAGCGCCACGATAGAGGCTCTCGCGCAGAATCTCGCCTGCGCGGGGAGGTCCCATAGTCACAACACCGACGTGTACGTTCTCTGGATCCAAATCTTTGAGGCGAAGAGCCTGTTCCAACGCGTTGAGATCTTCTGGGTTAAAGATGGCTGGCAGGGCGGCACGGTTCACTGTGCCCTCGGCTGTCATTGCGTCTTTGCCCACATTGCGCGTGTCGGGTACTTGCTTGGCAAGCACTACAATGTTTAATTTCATGTATTCTTAAAATATATAATTATGTAATCTTCTTGAAGTTACGTACGAAATATCGGGACAAAATTACAATAATTTTGCCTCCCTGCCAAAGAAATGGCACGAAAACAGCCGTTTTTTGCACACTCAATATGGTTTTGTGCATGGCGACAATGGCCAACAGTCTTTTCAAGAATCTATTTGTGTCTTGGGCCAATTCACGAGAAACAGCTTTTCCTTGGCTCGGGTGAAAGCGGTGTATAGCCAGTGGATATAGTCGGGGGTGAGCATGTCGTCGGTCATGTATCCCTGGTCGAGATAAACGTGTTGCCATTGCCCGCCTTGCGCCTTGTGGCAGGTGACGGCATAGGCGAACTTCACTTGTATGGCGTTGAAATACTTGTCTTTCCTCAATGCCTTCATGCGGTCTGCCTTGATGGGTATGTCGGCATAGTCTGCCATCACCGCTTCAAACAGCTTCTCGTTTTGCTCCCTTGTCAGCGCTGGAGCCTCGCTTGTGAGAGTGTCGAGGAGAATGGTCGTGTCGAGTTCTTGGTTGTTGAAATCGGGGAATTGCAACGTGGCGTCAGCGAAATGGAAGCCATAAAGCTCTATGAAGTTGCGCACGCGACGCACCACGCAGCGGTCACCATTGGCGACGAAAGTCTCTTTGGGTTCCTTGTCACTGCTGTCGGTGCCATTGGCGATATACTTGTTTCTCACCACCATCAGCATGTCGCCAGGGCAGATGGCCTCTTCCCTGTCGAGTATGGTGTTTCTTATACCTTTATTATATATGTTGGCCCTCTTGTTGGAGCGTGTTATCACGATGGTCTCGTCGGTGCCCATCTTGCTGTAGCTCGATGCGAGACTCTCTATCAATTCGTTGCCGGGCATTACCACGATGTCGGAGAACCCTGCAAAGTGTATTTTGGGCAGTCGGGTCATCTCGCTATGCGTGATCATCCGCCTTATGAGCGTGGCGTTGAACAATATGCCAGAGCCTTCTCCCTGCCTGAGCACCTCGTCGAGGTCGCATTGGTACACGTTCAGTCCGTAGCCTTCGAGCTCTTGCGGAGACAGGGCGGGCGCCTCTTCCTCGCCCACGGGCGGCAACTGCGCTTTGTCGCCTATGAGCATAAGGCGGCAATTGTTGCCGTTGTAAACGAAGCGCATGAGGTCGTAGAGCAGACTGCCGGAGCCGAATCCGCTTTCTCCGGCACTGCCGTTGCCTATCATGGAGGCCTCGTCGACCACGAACAGCGTGTTCTTATGCACGTTGAAGTTGAGGTCGAAACTGCCGCCAATCCCCGTGAAGCTCTTTTCGCGGTATATGGCGCGGTGAATGGTGGAAGCCGGCATGCCGCTGCTAAGCGAGAACACCTTGGCAGCGCGCCCTGTCGGAGCCATGAGCACGAGACGCTGGCCGAGCGAGTGGAGGGTGTATACTATGGCGGCTGCGAGCGAGGTCTTGCCGGTGCCGGCGGAGCCTCGCATCACCATCACCGCCTCTTGCCTGCGGTCGGCAAGGAAGCGTGAGAAAACGTTGAGGGCGTTGTATTGGTCTTGCGTGGGGGAGAACCCGAAGTTGCCGATGATGCGCTCTACCAGCTCGTAAGTCTTCATCCAGCGTCGTTATCTGAATAGCGAGAAGTTCACGCTGCCGTAGCTTCTGTGCTCCACGAAATGCGGTTCCTCGGAGAAGTCGTAGTTCTTTCCATGCTCAAGCACGAAGATGCCGTCTGGTTTCAGCAGTCCGTGTTCGAACACCAGGCTGGGTATGGTGGCGAGGTTGTCCAAGGCGTATGGGGGGTCGGCGAAGATGAAGTCGAACGTCTCGTGGCATTTTTTCATGAAGCGGAACACGTCTCCGCGTATCAAGATATTGTCGGTGGTGCCAATCTTCTTCATGCATTGCGATATGAAGGCGGAATGCTCTCGGTCGGCCTCCACGCTTATGACGGGAGCGCAACCTCGCGACAGCATCTCAAGCGATATGCTGCCCGTGCCGGCGAATAGATCCAATGACGAAGAACCGTCAAAGTCGATATAGCCATTGAGGACGTTGAAGATGTTTTCTTTCGCGAAGTCGGTTGTCGGTCTTGCCTTGAACGTGCGCGGAATGTCGAAATGGCGCCCTTTATATTTACCTGTGATTATTCTCATGCGAGTAAAGATGTTATCATGTCAAACGTGATGCCTTCCTCCTGTGTCAATGGCACGTTGTTGAAACTTGCCGCGGAGTTGATGACCGCTACCATCTGCACGTAGGCGCGCAGCCCCTTGAGCAGTTCTTCCTTGTTGGGAATCTCGCCCCCAAGAAACAGCTCGTCGTGCATCTGGTCCAAGGCGAGTTGTTTCCAGACGAAGAGCGTGAAGTATGTCGCGTCCTTGACCGAGCGCGCTTGATAGCGGTTGTAGAAAATGAAGTGGTTGCGCTCGAAGCTGAATATCTCCAATTCGTTTTCGTGGAAATAGGCATAGAGTTTTCGCCTGTTGCCGAGGAAGTGCCTTCTGTGCAGGTAGTCCCACACGGGTTGCATGAGGTGTATGTATCTCGTGTCTTTGTAGTGGTCTTCCACCACGAGTTTCAAGTCGCGGTTGAGGGCGAACACTGCCACGGCGTTCAAGTCGGGAAGCACGTTGCCTATGATGACGCTGCCCTCGGTGGAAGGGAAGGAATGCTTGTATAAGGTTTCCTTGTCGTTCTCGTTGTATTCGTCGAGAGGTATCAAGAGTGCGGGCGAGTCCACGAGTATCTTTGCCCTATCCGTGGCAGGCTCTTTCAGCATCTCCACGGTCTTGAAAGCGTCCCTGAGCTGTGCGGCGACGGAGATGCCGCTTTTCGAGGCGTATTTGTAAAAGTCCACTTGCGTGCGATCCGTGTCCTTGGGAAGCGCGAAAGCGAGCGACCCTTTCGCCACACGTATTGTCATTCTGTTCTGCATGGTCTTCTTGTTGTTCGTGTCGTTTGCGAGGCTTGGGCTGTTGTCACCAGTTGCCCACGTTGTCGTTTGGTGTCTCCGTGTCGCCTATTTTCAGTCCGGGGAATCTGCCGTTGGTGTTGGCCTCGTCGGTGAGCTCACTGATGCTCGACTTGTCGAGTCCGTCCAGGTACTGCTTATATGTAGCGCCACATTCCATCACGGGTATGGCCTTCCCGCTCTTTCCAGGGAGCGTGGTGGCGGTGAGCGAGAACCGTTGCCCCTTCACGCATGGCACGTCGGCGAGCGAGTCGGCGAGAAGCCCGCACCGAGCGAGTTCCTTGAAACTTGCGGCGTAAGTGCCATGCTTGGCACGGTATTTCTCCTCTGCCGCGCGAATGGTCATCAACCGTTCTTTCACGGCGTTTTCGCGTCGGGTCTTTTGCTTCTCAAAGAGTATGGGTGAGCCGATGCTCATGAGGCATAGGAGGGCTAACACGAAGACGCATCCGCCGAGGCAATATGTGTTGTTGACTTTCAATCTCATTTCTCTTTCCTCTATCTGTAAGATAATCTGCTTTGGTGCAAAGTTACGAAAAAAATCACAAGAGCGGACTCAAAAGTCTTATTATGCTTGTCCAAAGCCTTTTCCTGAACGAGAAGTGCGCGTGAGCGAAAATCTCGTTGTAGGTCGGACTCAGTGCTTGGTCATCGAGAAATATCTTCTTCATGCGCAGTGCCACGCCCTCGTCGAAGAAGAAGACGTTGGCCTCGAAATTGTGCTCAAAACTGCGGAAGTCCACGTTTGTGCTTCCGCAAGTGCAGATGCTGTCGTCGCTGACGAGGAATTTGGAGTGGTTGAACCCACCTTGGTAGAGATACACCTTCACCCCGGCCTCCACCACTTCGCTGATGTAGCTTGAGCTTGCCCATTCCACGATTTTCGAGTCGCTGTGCAGGGGCACTATCAGCCTCACGTCCACCCCCGCGAGGGCGGCTGTGCGCATGGCGAAAAGCACTGGCTCCGTGGGCAGGAAATAGGGCGTTTCCATATATACGTATCGCTTGGCCTCAAGCAGTATGCGCACATAGCCTTGCATGATGTCGGGCCAATGGGTCACGGGGCTGCTTGTCACCACCTGCGCCAGGCAGTTGTTGTTTATGGATGGGTCGAGTGGGGGATAATAGTCTTGGCTCGTGATGAGCGTGCGGTCCACGAAATACCAATCCACGAGAAACGCCCGTTGCAATCCGTAGACGGCCCCGCCCGTCAATCGCATCACCGTGTCGCGCCAAGGTTGCGTCCCTGTGCCCTTGACGTATCGCGTGGCCACGTTCATGCCGCCGATGAAGCCCACTCGGCCGTCTATGACGATGATCTTGCGGTGGTTGCGGTAGTTGGCCTTCGAGGTGAACCGTGGAAACTTCACCGGCATGAAAGGGTGAATGTCGATGCCGGCGTTGCGCATGCGCTCGTGGAAGGCGTTTTTCACTTTCAGGCACCCCACGTCGTCGTAGACCACCCTCACCTCCACGCCGTGCTCGGCCTTGTATATCAGGGCGTCGGCAATGAGGTTGCCAAGCTCGTCGTCCTCGAAGATATAGATGTCCAAGTGTATGTGCTTCTTGGCGAGGCTTATCTCGCGTAGCAGGCTGGGGAAGAACTCATAGCCCGACGTGTAGATAGTCACGTCGTTGTCCTTGAAAGGCAATGCCATGCTCTGGTTCTTGAAGAGCATCATCAGCGGTCGGTGGGGCTCGGGCAGGCGGAGGTCTTTCTGCTCGATATACTCAAACATTGACCGCTTGGTGAGTTGGCTCAGCGACCTCTCGGAGATGAGCCTCTCCTTGCGCGTGTTTTGCCCGAAGAAGAAATATAGGAGTATGCCCACGAATGGCACCGCCCAAAGCACGAGGAGCCATGCCATGGTCTTCGATGGCTGCCTGTTGTCCATCACCACCTTCAGCATCACCACGATGTCGATGGCTACATACGCGATGTAGAAAATCCAATAGATATACTCCATGCCTGACATTGCTTATTTTATGCCTATGAGCTTGTGGGTCTGGAGGCTGAGTCTCCATTGGGGATGCTTGGTGATGTAGTCCACGCAACTATTCATGATGGAGGCGTTCTCTTTCGCGTCTCCGCTGTCAAGCGGTTGCAGATATAGGTAATCGGCGCTCACCCCGTGGTCGTTGGGCTCGTTTTTGCCATCATACAGCACTTTCAGCTCATCGCAACGCTTCACCGTGACACGCTCCTTGGGCGACACCGTCAGCCAATCGAGGTTTGCCGGGGGCTCGTTGGTGCCGTTGCTCTCCATCGCCACCATTTGGAATCCAGCGTCGTGTATGGCGTCAATCAGTGCGGAGTCGACCTGCAAGGTCGGCTCTCCGCCGGTGAGCACCACCATGGGCTTCACTCCGGATTTCGGCGTGAGGCTCTTCATGCGTCCCACTATTTCCTCGGCGGTCATGCTGTCGAACCTTGAGAAGTCGGTGTCGCAAAACGGGCATCTCAGGTTGCAGCCGCTGAACCTCACGAAGACTGCGGCTCGCCCCGTGTTGTGCCCCTCGCCTTGAAGCGAATAGAAAATGTCGTTGACGCGATAAGTCTTGTCCATGCCTTATTTCTCGTAAATGGCCACGTTGCTCGCCGTCTCTGCCACCTTTGCCTTGTAGCAATGTGGTATCTCGTCGACAATCCACTTGGCAATGTTCTCTGCCGTAGGGTTGAAGTTGAGCACCTTGTTCAAGTCTTGGTGGTCGAGCTTGCCGTGTATTTTCTGCTTTATGAGCGTGAAGTCGACCACCATCCCGTTGTTGTCGAGCTCCTCCGCCTTGCAGTATACCGTTATCTGCCAGTTGTGGCCGTGCATGTTCTCGCATTTGCTGCCGTGGTCGAGAATGAGGTGGTGGCAGGCTGATACTTCAAACGATTTCTCTATATAGTACATTCTTTTCTTGAGATTATGTGTGATTATATTATAATATGTGTAGGTTATAATGTCATTTGTTTTTCTGGATATACGCGAGCTCGTTGAGCGCGAAGTCGCTGTTTTCCGGCTCGTTGAGCATTTTCGTGAGTATGGCCTCCGCCTCGTCGTATCGTCCGAGGTTGACGAGCAGGTAGGCTTTGCGTCGCTTGACGAAACTGATGAAACTGTCCAGCTGAGCCGTGCCGGAGTCGTATTGGTCGTCATCGTCCTCGTCATCGCCCACGAAGTTGTTCTCGCGCAGGTGAGCCAACTCGTCGAGCAAGGTGTTTATGGCGTCCAGGGCCCTGAAATCGTTGTTGTTGACCAGGCTGTTGATGTATACCTTCGTGAACTTGCCGATGTCGAAAGGCATCGTGGTTTGTATATAGAAGCACGCCATCTCATATTGTCCAAGGCTCATGTAGCAGCACGCTATGAGATACGCCGTCTCATAGATGGAATCCCTGCAAGAGCGGTCTTTGTTTGTCCATTTGGCCTCTAACTCATGGTAAGCGTCGGTCAAGTGCCCCAACGCCTCGTAGAATCGCCTTTGCACATACAGTCGCTTGCCAATGTGGAAGTTCTCGGCGATGCGCGGGCTCTGCATCTTGGCGAGCGTCTTCTCCTCGTCGGTCATGCTTGCCTGCTCGCCATTCTTTATCTTGCTCATCGCCTCTTTCCACACGTAGCGGAAATGCGCCAATCGCTCATCTGAGGGCGTGAGGTCGTAGCCGAGCAGGACGCTTGTCATCAACTTCCGCCGTTGGCATGAGCTGCCATCGCTCTCGCCGCTTGGCGACGTGGGCGACAGCGACAGCGTGACGCGATAATAGAGCGTGTCCTTGGTCTGTCCCTCGGTCTCGAAGTCCATCATCAGGTGCCGTCCTTGCGAGAGGTCGCGAGGGTCGTAGAAATCGAGCTTGGCAAATGCCGACTTGCGTTTCAGCTTGTCGTCATCTATCAGCATGGCGTGAATGCTCATGCCCAATATCTCATCGGCGTTTGACATGGTCGTGGTCGATTCCTTCTCCGTTATTGTCAAGCCAATGGGCACGATGTCGCTGAGACCCATGGTCGTGGCGAGCACGTGGCTCAAGCTGTAAGGCTGGCTTGCGGTCTCGTGCCAGTCGGGTCCTTCCTGTTGATGGGTCATCTCCTGTTCGCGCAAGAGCTCAAACTCGCTGTCCATGTCGGCGGCCTTCTTCTCTTGGTCGCTTTTCTTGTTCCTCCCCAATTCCTCAAACTTCTTTATGAAGGTGTTTTGCCAACGGAAGGCATCACCCATGGCGAGTTGAAGCGACTGCTCCATGCCGTCTTGCACGGTGAGGACTTCGCTTATGAAGTGCACGTCGACGCAGCTGTCCTTGCTGTCCACGGTGTAGACTATGCGGCAGTTCTCGGCGTTGAGGTTGCAAAGGTTGCACACCGCGCGCACGTTCTCGATGCTGTCCATGTCTGCCTTGTAGAAGTATAGGTAGTTCAGCGTGGCATATCTGTGGCCTTTCTCAATCTCTATGCTGAAATGCCCACCTTGGTAGGCGAAGCGCGAGGTGAGCGTGTCCTTGTCCTTGGTCCACTCGGCGTTGACGTTGAGTCGCTTCAAGGCACGTTTTATTGTGGCCTTGACATCGCTTTCGTGTGGCGCTCTCATGGTCTTCCTCAAGTCTCTCAGCCTTAACGCCGCAAGGGCTATCAAGGCGATGGCTATCAAAAAGAAAGAAATGGTGGTTATGATGTCGATTATTTGCATGGCCTTCTCCTTTGTGATATGCAAAGGTAGCAAATATAGTTAACAACTCGTATGGTTTTATACAATATTAATTAGCGCACCGATGCAAAACGTTGTAAGATAGATAGTTAGGCTTTATACTGAAAACGCGTCGGCTTTACGCTTGAATGCCGACGCGATTCAAACGTAGAGCCGGCGCGATTCAAGCGTGAAGCCGACGCGATTTAAGCGTAACCCCGATGCCTAAAAAACGGCCTTATATGAAAATGTTGTTGCCGAGCTTCTTGGCAAGCAGGTTGCGTATCTGCTGCATGTCCTTGAACTCTTCCATCAGCTTCTTCAGCTTGTCCTTGTCCCCGCCAACTTTCATCATTTGAGCTTGCAACTCCTTCAAGTGTTTTTCCACGTAGCCCATGCGGAAATCGAGAAGGAGGTGCTCCGTTTGTTCACGGAGCGTGTCCATCTCGTTTGCCTCTTTTTGTTTTTTTGCCTCGTCGTTTATCGGCTCATCGTCCTTTGGTTGGGTCACATGGTATGCGTCGGCCGAAAGTTCCGTCGCCGTGCGGCAGATGTCTATGTCATCGTGATGAAGAAAGTAAGGCTCCGCCTTCCATTGAGGGTCCGCGCTTTTCTCCGCCGCCTCGTGCAATATGCGGTTGTAGAGCTCGTTGCTGAAGTTGAGGTGGTCTTGCGTCAGGCTGTATTCCACCACCTGCGCTATCGTGAGGTTGTGGCACACCCCGTTGTCGTCCTCCACATTATTATATATCACGCACTCGCCATGCTTCACGATGAGCCTTATGATGAGCGATGAAGCCCCGTTCTTGTCGTCGACGAAGTGCTCTTCGGCGTTGTGCACCGTAGCCTTTGGCGCTGGTGTGGCATACGGGTTCTTGCTCCTGATGTACGCGTTCATCCTGCTGATGAGCGTTGCCTCGGCAATGCCTATGCGTTGTGAGCAGTCGTGGATATAGGTGTCGCGCAAGATGGGGTCTTGTATCACGGATATGCTCTCCACGATGGAGCTGATGCCATCGGCGCGCTTCTTCGGGTCGGTCTCGCCCTTGAGCAGCAATGATGTCTTAAACTGTATGAAGTCTTCTTGGTTGTCTTCGATATACTTACGGAAGTCCTCCGCCGTGTGGTTTCTCGCGAACTCGTCGGGGTCCTGACCGCCTGGCAGGAGCAGCACCCTCAGGCTCATGCCCTCGGAGAGCAGCATGTCGGTGCCTCGCAAGGCGGCGTGTATGCCTGCCGCGTCGCCGTCGTAGATGAGCGTGATGTTGGCGGTGAAGCGGTGGAGCATGTGTATCTGGTGCAGGCTCAATGCCGTGCCGGAGTTTGCCACCACGTTCTCTATTCCGCACTGGTGCATGGATATGACGTCGGCTTGGCCCTCGACCATGAACACGCGGTCTTCCTTGGCGATGGCACGCTTGGCTTGCCAAATGCCATAGAGCTCGTGATCCTTGTGGAAGACCTCGGAGTCGGGCGAGTTGACGTATTTCTGGTTCACGCCTTTAGTGCGCTTGTCGAGCACGCGTGCGGTGAAACCCACGACCTTGCCGCTCACGCCTGTCCATGGGAAGACCACGCGACCGGCGTAGCGGTCTATGAGCTCGTTGCGCTCGGTCTTATAGCACAGCCCCGTGGACACTAAGAATTCCTCCTTGTAGCCTTTCTGTTTGGCGGCGGCGGCAAGCAAGAAGCGGTCGGGCAGGTCGTAGCCGAGGTTGAACTTCTTGATGATGTCGTCGCGGAAGCCGCGCGAGCGGAAATATTGCAAGCCAATGGCCTTGCCGTCGGGGTGGTTGTGGAGAAGGTCCTCAAAATATGTCTCTGCCCACTCGTTGACGATGAACATTGATTCACGTTTCGACTGCTCCTCCTTCTCCTCGTTGGTCAACTCGCGCTCCCGTATCTCGATGTGATACTTCTTCGCGAGCCACCTGAGCGCCTCGGGATAGGTGAGCTGCTCATGCTCCATGATGAATGTGACGGCATTGCCGCCCTTGCCGCAACCGAAGCAATGGCAAGTGCCACGGGCAGGGGAGACATAGAACGACGGGGTCTTCTCGTTGTGGAATGGACACAGGCCCTTGTAGTTGGCCCCCGACTTCTTCAGCGTGACAAACTCGGACACGACATCCACGATGTTTGCCGCGTCCTTGATTTTCTCAACTGTCTGCCTGTCTATCATTGCCTAACTTTTGCCTTGCCTTACTTTATAACCCTTGCGTAGTCTTTCTTGCGAGGTTTTGCGGCGTGAGGCGCGCCATCGGAATAGCCCAAGGCCAATGAGCCCACGCCCATGAGACCATTGGGCAGTCCCCACGACTTCATGAGCTCTTTCACCTCGGCGTGCTCTACCATCTTGTCGACACGGTTTATCCAGCAAGAGCCCAGACCGATGGAGTGGGCGGCGAGCATCATGGTGCCGAGGATGAGACTGCCATCCTTCACGTTGTTGGCGTTGTCTGCAGGAGCGAAGACATACACCTGTGTTGGCGCGCCATAGAATGGGTCTGATTTCGTGCCCATTATCTCCGCGTTTATCTTCGACAGAATGGCTTTTTGCCGCTCGTCTTGCACGGCAACGATAAACGGATCTTGAGAGCCCATGCCCGTAGGAGCCCACGTGCCAGCCTCGAGCACGGTGTTGAGTTCTTCGTCGGTGACTTGTCCTTGCTTGAAGCGACGGATGCTTCGACGCTCCTTGATGGCTTTTAACACTTCATTTTCCATAGTCATATCGTTTGTTATTTAATGTCTTTTCTGTAAATGCGATGCCGCCTTATCTCCTCCGACTCAAGGTATTGCCATTGCGAGAGCACGCCCTTGTTGGTCTCCATCTGCGGTCCTGTCACGGCGTATTCGAAGCCGTAACGCCTGTACCATGATATGAGGTCGTTGAAGATTATGGCGTTGGCGCCTTTCATGCGGTATTCTGGCAGCACGCCTATGAGCAGCAAGTCCACTATCGGTGTCTTGTGCCATTTCAGTACCTTCAGCAGTTGCCACCAGCCGAAGGGCAAGAGCTTGCCGTTGTGGGTGCGGCGCAACGCCTCGGAGAATGATGGGAACGACACCCCGAAGCCGACCATCTTGTCGTCTTTCTCGGTGTCGACCACACACGTCACGAGGTTGAGGTCGGCAAGCCTTATGTAGTTGTTTACGATAGTGTCGATTTGCTCTGCTGAGAGCTGCGAGTAACCGTAGAGGTTGCCGTAAGTGATATTGAGTATGTTGAACAGTTCGCGTGCCCTGCCGCCCTTGGTCATGTCGCGATGGTTGAACTTCCTCTCTTCGAGGTGATAGCGTGCCTTGATGAGCTTCGCCGTCCGCGAGAACTTCTCTGGTGTCACCTCTGGCACCTTGACACGGTATTCCACATAATCGTTGTCCTTCTTGAAGCCGAGGTCGTCCATGTGTTTAGGGTAATAAGGGTAGTTGTAGTTGACGTACATGCTTGACAGTTGGTTGAATCCATCAACCAACATTCCCTCGCGGTCCATGTCCTCAAAGCCGAAAGGTCCCGCTATCTCTGTCATGCCCTTCTCCTTTCCCCATTTCTCCACGGCATGGAGGAGGGCTTGGGTGACATGGAGGTCATCGATGAAGTCGAACCAGCCGAAGCGCACCATCTTGCGTTTCCAATAATCGTTGGCGCGGTGGTTTATTATGGCTGCGACCCTTCCCACGACCTTGCCACACTTGTAGGCAAGGAAACATTGGGCCTCGCAAAACTCGAAGGCGGGGTTTGAGCCAGGCTTCAGCGTGAGCTTCTCGGCAAGGTAAAGGTATGACACGGCATACGGGCTGTCGCGGTAAAGGTCGTAGAAAAAGTCTACAAAAGCCTTGCGCTGTTTGCCTGTTGCCACTTCGATGACCTGTATGTCTGGGGAAGAATTCATTGTCGTCTATTTGATAAAGCCTTGGTTCTTGAGAGCCTTCATCATGCCTTCCGACATAGCTTCGTTGTCCTTGCGAGTGTATCTCAGGTCGGTGAAGACTTGTGCCAAAGTCTCCTTGTGGTTTATCTCCACGAAATGCTTGTTCTCAGCCAACGACTCCTTGTAGGCGTAAAACTTGTCTATCCTTTCCGGCGTGTAGTCGTTGTATGTCTCCTCGTGGATTATCGCTTCCACGGGCAAACGGTCGCTTTGGGCTGGGTTTTCGTCGGGCCATCCGAGCGTGATCGTTGCCACGGGGAAGGTGAGCTTCGGCAGCTTGAGTGTGTCGATGATGAGTTGTGGGAGATACACCGTCGTGCCAAGGAAGCATGTGCCCAAGCCTTGTTCCTCGGCGAGGTTGCAGAAAGTCTGGCAGTAGAGCAGCGTGTCCGTGGCGGCGTTGATGAAACTGAGGAAGTTGTCGTAGCCAGGCTCCGCCTTGCGGTTCTCCGCCCAAAGCGTGGTGCGGCGGAAGTCGGCACAGAAAGTGAGCACCACTGGCGCTCCTGTCACCATGGGCTGGTTGAAGTGGGCTGGGGCGAGCTTTTCTTTCATCTCCTTGCTCCGTGTCACGACGACACTGTATAGCTGAAGGTTGCCCATCGTCGGCGTGCGTTCGGCATCTTTCAGCAGGCTTGTCAATAATTGGGAAGACACCTCACGGCTGGAATATTTCCTTATACTCTTTCTATGATTCAAACTATCCATAATTCCTTTCTTTCTGTTCTCTTTTGAACGTATTTTTGCAAAGTTATGGAAAATTATCTGAAAAAATAGGTTCTTTTAGCGAGTTTTATATTGTATGTGGAAAATAAAAGTTATTTTTGCACATTGATAACTCGTGCGAACGAGAACAAAACAAAACAAGCTTGTATTATTTTCATGGATTTACAACAATCAGATAAGGAAAACAAGGTCCAGTCGACTGCTTCGTCAGAAGGTTCTATCTGGGCCAATGGCGATTATGCGCGTCCCCAAGTGATAGAGGATCGGCCAGATGAGCTCGACTGTGACGTGGTGCGCTTTCAAAACAATAAAGACAAGTGGGTGGCTTTCGTTGGCTTGCTCGACGGTCGGCCCTACGAGATTTTCACTGGCCTGCAAGACGATGAGGAGGGCATAGTGCTGCCCAAGACCGTGGTGAAGGGAAAGATAATAAGGCAGACCAATCCCGATGGCACGCATCGCTACGACTTCCAGTTTGAGAACCGACGTGGCTACAAGACTACCGTTGAGGGCTTGTCGGGCAAGTTCAATCCGGAGTACTGGAACTATGCCAAGCTCATCTCCGGCGTGTTGCGCTATGGTATGCCCATCGACCATGTGGTGAAGCTCGTGAGCTCTTTGTCGCTCAACGATGACAACATTAACACGTGGAAGAATGGCGTGGTAAGGGCATTGAAGAAATACGTGACAGAATAAAAGAAGATTATGTTTCACAAGTCATTTCTCACGCTCTGCTTTATATTCCTCGGCTCGTTGGCGCTCAACGCCGCACCAAGACAATTCACTGTCGTGATTGACGCCGGTCATGGTGGCAACGACTGTGGCGCCAAGGGATTGATATCTTACGAGAAGAACCTCACGCTGCGCTACGCCCTTGCCGTGGGTAGCGCCATAGAAAAGAATTTCAACGACGTGCGCGTAATCTATACGCGGCGTACCGATGTCTTCATACCGCTGCACGAGCGTGCCGACATAGCCAATCGCAACAAGGCAGACCTCTTCGTGTCCGTCCACATCAACGCTCTTGCCGGTGGAAAGATTAGCCACGGATTCCAAAGTTATACCTTGGGCACGGGCGAACGCACGGGCTCACGAGGACTTCAAGAGAACCTTGAGGTGGCGAAGCGAGAAAACTCGGTCATATTCTTGGAGAAAGACTACAAGACACGATACAAGGGCCTTGAGAACTCAGCCGAGGGCGACATCATGTTTGAGCTTATAGCCGACAAGAACCGTGAGCGCAGCGTGGAGCTGTCGCGACTCATGCAGACTGAGGTGTGCCGCGCCACGGGAAGGGAAAATGGTGGAGCACATCAAAACAACCTCGCGGTGTTGCGTCTCACCTCCATGCCCGCCGTGTTGCTGGAGCTGGGCTTCATCACCACGCCCGACGAGGAAAACTACCTGAATACCGACTCCGCCCTTGACGCTTACACGAGGGGCATTGTCAATGCCTTCAGGATTTACAAGCAACGCTATGGCACCACGGGAACGAATATACCGTTTAATGACAGCGACGATGACGACTCTATGTCGCTTATCTCAGCTAATATTGCCTCAAGCGACAATGGTGGCAGGGCAACGAGAACGGTGAGGCGAACCACGGAGCGCACGCGTGAGAACACGCAACCACGTAAACAACAACCAGCGAGCGTGGAAACGAAAAAGCCTGAGCGCACGCGCCAGGCAGACAAGGACGCGCCAGTGTTCAAGATACAGATATTTGCTGGAAAGCAGAAACTCAAGGAGGGCAGCGCTCTTTTCAAGGGGTTGAAAGGTTGCGACAGCTTCACCGATGGTGACAAGTTGAGGTATACCTATGGCGCCTCGACCAACTACAACGAGATTAAGAGACTGCGCGGCACCATTCTCGACAAGTTTCCCGACTGTTTCATCATTGCCATGAAAAACGGCAAGACGGTGGACGTGAACGAGGCTATCAGAGAGTTTCTTGAGAACAAGAAAAAGAAATAAAAACAACGACATAACACGATAAACATGAAGTTTTTTACAAAAGAAGTCAAGATTGCCACAGTGGCTATTGTGGGTATTGCGGTGCTCTTCTTCGGGCTCCATTTCCTCAAAGGCATGCCCATATTCTCCACGGACAACGTGTATTACGCCACATTCAAGGACATCAATGGTCTCTCGGCGTCGAATCCGATATACGCGGATGGCTATCAAGTGGGAACTGTCAAGTCGATTATCTACGACTACCAGAAGAGTGGCAACGTGCTCGTGGAGTTCCAGGTGGACAACAACTTGCGTATACCCCAAGGGTCTTCGGCTGAGATAGAGAGCGACATGATGGGCAACATCAAGATGAACATCCTGCTCGCCAACAATCCCCGTGAGAGAGTTGAGCCAGGCGACACCATTCAAGGTGCTACCGATGCCGGGCTGATGGGCTCTGTGCAGCAACTCGTCCCTGCCATCGCCGCCATGCTGCCTAAGGTGGACAGCATCCTCGCGAGCGTGAACATGCTGCTTGCCGACCCGGCGATTAAGGCTTCGCTGCACAACATACAGACAATGTCGGCAAACCTCGCGGTGACTTCTGCCGGACTTAACAGCCTTGTGGCTCAGGCCAACGGCAAGGTGCCTGGACTGCTCGCTAAGGCAGACTACGCCATGGGCAAGGCGGGTGCCACGCTCAACAACACCGACAAGCTCACGGCAAACCTCGCCCAGCTCGACATCGCGCAGACCATGGCAAAGGTGGACCGCACTCTCGACAACGTGGAAAGTGTGACACGGCAGCTCAACTCCCCCAACGGGACGCTCGGCTTGCTCATGAACGACCCTGCCCTTTACCACAACCTCAATGGCACCATGCGCTCAGCCGACTCTTTGCTCATCGACCTCAAGGCGCACCCGAAGCGCTATGTGCACTTCTCCCTGTTCGGAAAGAAGGACAAGTAGGGCATGCGTGATTTTTATATTACATTAACAAGCGCGCCCCGCCGACCCCTAATTTCATAATTCATAAGAGGTTATAATGAAACAAAGACAGCGAATGACGAAATGGCGGGTTGCAGCGTATCGTTTTTTTGTGTAGCTTTGCATTTGCGTTTCGATAATGAGGCGTTTCGATGGCAGACAATCTACATCTCTGAGACAGCAAAATGACAGCAAAAATTGATTCCCGGTGGCAGAATGCCTTGAAGCTCATTCAGCAGAATGTGACTGGGCAGATATATGACACATGGTTCAAGCCGATTGTCTTTGAGCACTTCGATGAGGCTCAAAGGATGATTCTTGTACAGGTGCCAAGTCCCTTTGTCTACGAATATCTTGAGGAGAACTTCGTGGATCTTCTTACCAAAGTGCTCCATGAGTGCTTCGGGCCAAAGATTCATTTATCCTATCGTGTTGTCGTGGATAAGGAGCGCAAGGACAAGGGCGGCACGGAGACCGTTTGGTCGGAACCGGCAAACGGCGTGAAGCCCAAGCCTGTGCAGAGGGCGAATCAAAGTCCCACGCCGCTCGACGCGGCGCAGCCCCAGGCTCTTGACCCTCAGCTGAACCCGCATCTCACGTTCGCTAATTACATCGAGGGCGACAGCAACAAGCTATCACGCTCGGTGGGATTGTCTATCGCCGAGCACCCCGGCACCATGCAGTTTAACCCAATGTTCGTTTACGGGCCGTCGGGATGTGGAAAGACGCATCTCATCAACGCCATTGGCATGCGCTCAAAGGAGCTTTATCCGCAGAAGCGAGTGCTTTACATCTCGGCGAGGCTGTTCCAGGTGCAATACAGCAACGCCGTGCTGCAAAACTCCGTCAACTCGTTCATAGCGTTCTACCAGACCATTGACATGCTTATCGTGGACGACATCCAAGAATGGATGGGAAAGACGGGTACGCTCAACACCTTCTTCCACATATTCAACAACCTCTTCCGCAATGGCAAGCGCATAATCCTCGCTTCCGACCGACCACCGGTGGACCTTAAGGATATGCCCGACCGTTTGCTTACCCGTTTCTCGTGTGGACTGATAGCCGAGCTTGAGAAGCCTAATCGCAAGCTGTGCGTTGACATACTGGAGAACAAGATCAAGCGCGATGGACTGAAGATTCCGCGCGATGTCATTGAGCTTATCGCCGAGACCGCGAGCGGCAGCGTGCGCGACCTGCAAGGTGTCATCAACTCGCTCATGGCTTATTCCATCGTTTACAATTGCAATATCGACATGCGCCTTGCCGAGCGTGTGGTGAAGCGCGCCGTTAAGATTGATGACCGTCCGCTCACCGTAGACGACATCCTTGAGAAGGTTTGCCAACATTATAATGTGACGACCTCGCAAATCAACTCCAAGAGCCGTAAGCGCGACTATGTGGTGGCACGTCAGGTGTCAATGTACCTCGCGCAGAAATACACCAAGATGCCAGCAAGTCGAATAGGCAAGCTCGTGGGCAACCGCGACCACTCCACGGTTATCCATTCTTGTTCGCAAGTGGAGAAGCGCATGCAGGTGGACAAGGCCTTCTCCGCCGAGCTCGTAAGCATAGAGACATCATTCAGGTTGAAGAAATAATACCATTCAGATTGAAGAAATAATATCATCCAAGTTGAAGAGATAGAAAATAAGAATAATGCCCTGCAAGCCAACCAGCTTGCAGGGCTTTTCTGTGTGACCCCGGTGGGACTCAAACCCGCGACACTCAGAACCGGAATCTGATGCTCTATTCAACTGAGCTACGGGGCCATTGATGTTGACGTGTTGCAAAGGTACTAATAATATGTGGAATGGCAAAATGTTTATGTCTAATAGTTTCTTGCTATTGCAAAAAACGCGAAAAGTTTTATTTCGTAAAAAATACTATTAATAAGTTTCGTTATATGAGCAAAATTGCGTAATTTTGCAACAAATATTAAAAAACCAAGACAAATCTGATGAAGAGTACAATTTTGGCCGTGATGGCCGTTTTGCTTTCCCTCAATGCTGGGGCAGCGGAAAAGAAAGACAGTGTTAACCCAAATAAGCCGGTCTTTACCGTAGTTAAGGCAAATCCGATTACAAGCATCAAGAACCAGAACCGTTCAGGCACGTGCTGGGATTTTTCAACCCTCGCTTTCTTTGAGGCAGAGATTCTGAAGAACACGGGTAAGACATACGACCTTTGCGAGTCGTTTGTAGCCAACAAGACATATATGGATCGCGCCATTCAGGTGGTTCGTCTTCATGGCGACTGCCAGTTTGCCCAAGGCGGCAGCTGCTATGATCCTCTCTATGTGATTCAGCATTATGGCATCTGCCCGGAGACGGCAATGCCAAAGGCAGGCAGCCTTTACGGAGACTCCTTGCTCAACTTCAATGAGTTCTTCAAGGTGATGAGCCCTTACGTTGACGCCGTTGCCAAGAGCAATGCCTCCAAGCTGTCTCCGGCTTGGAAGAACGGTCTTCAGGGCATCCTCGACTCTTATCTTGGCAAGTGCCCAACACAGTTCACTTATCAAGGCAAGACATACACCCCGAAGAGCTTTGCCGCAAGCATCGGCCTCGACAGTGCCGCTTGCAACAACTACGTGAGCTTCACGAGCTATACGCACCATCCTTTCTGGACGGCTTTCGCCGTTGAGGTGCAAGACAACTGGCGCAACCCATTGTCATGGAACGTTCCTATCAACGACATAGCAAAGATTATCGACAATGCCATCATGAACGGCTACACCGTGGCTTGGGGTGGTGACGTGTCAGAGGACGGCTTCACTCGCACTGGTCTGGCTTATATGTACGACACCAAGAAGCTCGCCAGCATGGAAGGCTCCGACATGGCCCACTGGCTCAAGCTCGCCCCTTCAAAGAAAAAGAACCTTGTCGACTCTCTCGGCGTGAACGTGCCAGAGGTTGAGCCCACACAGAAGCAGCGTCAAGAGCGTTTCGACGACTGGGAACTCACCGACGACCACGGAATGCTCATCTATGGCATCGCCAAGGACCAAAATGGCAAGGAATATTATATGGTGAAGAACTCTTGGGGCACGACAGGCGACTACAAGGGTATTTGGTACATGACCAAGAACTTCATCGTTGCCAACACCATGGACTTCATGGTCAACAAGAACGCCGTGCCAAAGGACATCCGCAAGAAGTGCGGTTTCTAAGGAATCACGCAAAACGATAATATTAAGACAAAGGCTCGCTTTTCAGCGGGCCTTTTCTTTTTTTATACTTTTAGCATGCCAATACTTCCATTTGTTTCCTTTTTTGCCTATCTTTGCATAAGAAATAAAAAACAGCAACATGCATTTCAAATGGAAGTACGACCAATTAACACCTGAGGAATCACGACAAGCCCTTGAGCTGAGCGAGAAACTGAGCATGAGCCCCATTCTCACGGGGTTGCTCGTCAAGCGTGGCATCACTACGGAGAGTGCTGCCAAGCGATTCTTTCGCCCTCAGCTTTCCGATCTCATCAATCCTTTCTTGATGAAGGACATGGACATTGCCGTGGACAGGCTCAACGATGCCATGGGGCGCAAGGAGCGAGTGCTTGTTTATGGCGACTACGATGTGGATGGTTGCACGGCTGTGGCACTGGTCTACAAGTTCTTGCAGCAGTTTTACTCCAACATCGACTATTACATCCCCGACCGCTATGATGAAGGCTACGGCGTGAGCAAGAAAGGCATAGATTATGCTTATGCCACGGGCGTGAAGCTCATCATCATCCTCGATTGTGGCATCAAGGCCAACGACATGATAGCCTACGCCAAGAGCCTTGGCATCGACTTCATCATCTGCGACCACCACATGCCCGACGAGTCGCTGCCCGATGCCGTGGCAATACTCAACCCAAAGCGCGCCGACGACACCTATCCTTTCAAGCACCTTTGTGGCTGTGGGGTAGGGTTCAAGTTCATGCAAGCCTTCTCCAAGAACAACGGCATACCTTTCTCACGCCTCATTCCGCTTCTCGACTTCTGTGCCGTGAGCATTGCCGCCGACCTCGTTCCCGTGGTCGACGAGAACCGCATTCTCGCTTACCATGGCTTGAAGCAGCTCAACCAAAACCCTTCCATTGGCTTGAAGGCCATCATCGACATCTGCGGGCTCAACGGTCGCGAGATTTCCATGAGCGACATCATCTTCAAGATTGGCCCGCGCATCAACGCCTCTGGCCGCATGGAGAATGGCAAGGAGAGCGTGGATTTGCTTGTGGAGAAAGACTTCAATACCGCCGTGAAGGAGGCGCGCCACATCGACGAATACAACGAGCAGCGCAAGGACATAGACAAGCAGATGACCGAAGAGGCCAACCAGATAGTGTCGCGCATCGACGCGCAGAAGCACCATTCTTCCATCGTGCTCTATGACGAGCATTGGAAGAAAGGCGTCATCGGCATCGTGGCCTCCCGCCTTACCGAACTCTATTTCCGCCCCACGGTGGTCATCACGCGCGATGGCGACCTTGCCACGGGGTCGGCTCGTTCGGTGATGGGTTTCGACATCTACTCGGCTATAAAGAGCTGTCGCGACCTGCTGCTCAACTTCGGCGGTCACACCTATGCCGCCGGATTGACGCTGAAATGGTGCGACGTGCCGGAGTTCCGCAACCGCTTCCAGCATTACGTGGATGAACACATCCATGCCGAGCAGACCGAGGCCTTACTGCGCATCGACGAAGTGCTCGACTTCAAGGACATTACCAAGCGCTTCTTCAACGACCTGCGTCGCTTCTCCCCTTTCGGCCCAGGCAACGAGAAACCCATGTTTTGCACCAAGGGCGTGTACGATTATGGCACGAGCAAGGTCGTGGGACGTTCCCAGGAGCACATCAAGCTGGAGCTTGTCGATTCCAAATCGGGCACAGTCGTCAATGGCATAGCCTTCGGGCAGAGTGCCTCGGCAAGGTATATCAAGTCGAAGAGGTCGTTTGACATAGCCTATACCTTGGAGGCCAACGTGTTTAAGCGCAACCAGGTGCAGCTCCAGATAGAGGACATACGCCCTACGGAGGAAGACAAATAGCCACGCCGAAAGCAAGATGGAATCGGTGGAAAAGGACACTTATAGAGACATTCTCCGCCAATACTGGGGATACGATGACTTCCGCGGCATACAGCGCGAGATCATCGAGAGCATAGGCTCTGGCAAGGACACTCTCGGCCTCATGCCCACGGGCGGAGGCAAGAGCATCACCTTCCAGGTTCCCGCCCTCGCCAAGGAAGGCACGTGCATAGTGGTAACTCCCCTTATAGCCTTGATGAAAGACCAGGTTCAGCATTTGCGAGCCAAGGGCATCAAGGCTATTGCTGTATACTCTGGCATGAAGCGCAGCGAGATAGTCAACGCCTTGGACAATTGCATCCTCGGCGGCATGAAGTTGCTTTATGTCTCGCCCGAGCGTCTCTCGTCGGAGATTTTCCAAGTGAAGCTCCGCCACATGCGTGTGAGTTTCATCACGGTCGACGAGGCTCATTGCATCAGCCAGTGGGGTTACGATTTCCGTCCCGCCTATTTGGAGATAGGCAACCTCCGCAAGCTCAAGCCCGACGTGCCCGTGTTGGCGTTGACCGCCACGGCAACGCCCCAAGTCATCGACGACATTCAGGAAAAGCTCGCGTTCAGGGCGAAGAACGTCTTTCGCATGAGCTTCGAGCGCAAGAACCT
>DAIOUH010000025.1:0-24294 GCA_036751585.1 Prevotella sp.
AGATGATTCTTGCCAACGACAAGGCTGGCCGTGAGGTGGCTCTTGGCAAGCTGCTCCCATTGCAGGAAAACGATTTCTATGGCATTTTGAAGTGCATGGACGGAATGCCTGTGAACATAAGGCTTCTCGATCCTCCTCTCCATGAGTTCGTGCCCCATGATTTGAAAGGTCAGCAAGCCATGGCACAGGAGATGGGCACCAGTTTGGAGTTTATCCAGAAGCGCGTGGCTTCGCTTGCCGAGGTCAACCCAATGCTTGGACTTCGCGGTTGTCGTCTTGGCATTACCTATCCTGAAATTACCGCGATGCAGACAAAGGCTATCCTTGGTGCTGCTTTGCGCTTGAAGAAGGAAGGGTTCAACCCACGTCCTGAGATTATGGTGCCTCTCGTTGGTACTGCTAAGGAGCTTGAGTCGCAGCAAGAGGTTATCAAGTCGGCGGCAAAGGAACTCTTCCAAGAGAAAGGAATGAGCATCGAATTCAAACTTGGAACGATGATCGAGATTCCGCGTGCGGCACTCACGGCTGACTTGATTGCCAAGCATGCAGATTACTTCTCATTCGGCACCAACGACTTGACGCAGATGACGTTTGGCTACAGCCGTGATGACGTGGCACGTTTCCTGCCGACTTATCTTGACAACAAGATTTTGGAAGTGGATCCATTCCAGGTGCTTGATCAGACAGGTGTCGGTCAACTTGTAGAGATGGGTGTAAAGAAAGGCCGCTCTTCAAATCCAACACTAAAGTGTGGCATTTGTGGTGAGCATGGTGGCGAGCCTTCTTCTGTGAAATTCTGCCACCGTGTAGGCCTTGATTACGTGAGCTGCTCTCCGTTCCGTGTACCAATAGCTCGATTGGCCGCGGCGCAGGCTGCCGTTGAGGACAAATAGCAGATATTTGACTCTCAATAGATTAAGTTGGAAGTCCTTTTTACAGAGGACTTTCAACTTAATTCGTTTTTGGCGGAAGTGCCACTGAAATGCTACAAATGATGAATGATGTTTACAATATGTTTCTAATATTTAGAAGTGATGTTTACAAAATAATTATGGCAACATTTAAAAGAAAAATACCTTATGCCTAAAATCTCCATACTTGTGGCAGTCTACAACGCTGCTGAATACTTGCGCGACTGCCTTGACTCGCTGCTCGGCCAGACCTTTGGCAATATTGAAGTGATATGCGTTGATGACTCGTCTACCGACAACTCCTGGAGAATGTTTATCCTGAACTGAGGTATATATGCATTAATAGTTTCCTTCGTCTACGATAGGGTAGAGTTCGATGAACTCGCCATTGTGGTTCTTTCCGTCATTAATGATGGCGGCAACCTTTTCTCCTATTGTTGAAGGCATGTGAGAACCAGGACCGGAATAGTGCCCATTCAAGTCGGTTGATGTGGCACCTGGATGAATGTCGAATATCTCTACGGGAATATTGAAATGCTCAAACTCCCAAGCCATTGTGCTTACCATGGTGTTTTGTCCAGCCTTGCTCGCCACGTAAGCCATTGGATGCCAATAAGGACTGAACGAGGACGGAACCGTTATGTTGCAGATTCGGCCATGGTTCTTTTCCAAGGTGGGCAAAAGAAGTTTCGTCAACAAGAAAGTGCCTATATAGTTCACTTGCACGGTGTCGATTACGTCCAGCAATGATTGTTCGTAACTTTTCACGGCCATGTCGCCTGATATGCCAGCGTTGTTTATCAACAAGGATAGAGTGGGGTAGGTTTCCGCAATGGCCTTGGCTGATTTTTCTATTTCCTTGTTGTCAGAAAGGTTTACGTATTGCCAACCTATAATGTCTGCTCCATCCTTTCTTAAGGATTCTACGGCGGCGTTGGCGCGATTCTCATCTCTTGCCCCAACAATTACTTGCCAACCAGATTTACCAAGATGGTGAGCTATCTCGTAGCCAATTCCCTTGTTGGCTCCTGTTACCAATACTTGTCTCATATTCCAATATCTTTAAAACAGTACAAATAATTATTCTTGATACTTTTGCTATGTTTTTTAATGGATTTGCTAATCCATCCTATTCTTATAGTCCTCGTAAGTGAACTCTTTGAGCATGGTCAATTCTCCATTCTCTTTCGCCAACATTATGGAAGGGTGGGAAATGCCATTGAACATGTTGCTTTTCACGGTAGTATAATGAAGCATGTCTTCAAAAATGACATTCTCTCCGATCGTCAACTCATGGTCAAATTGCCAATAGCCCATAAAGTCACCGCTGAGGCAAGAATTGCCACCTAATCTGTAGACATGCTTTCCGATGTTATCGTCAAGTGTCTTAGCGAACCTTACGGCAGGCTTGTAGGGCATCTCCAAGCAGTCGGGCATGTGGCAAGTGAAGCTGACATTGAGTATGGCCGTCTTAATGCCCTTGTTCTCCACTATGTCAACAACTTGGCTGACAAGCGGGCCTGTTTGCCACCCGAATGCACTTCCAGGTTCAAGGATGACCTTCAACCAAGGATAGCGATGATGAAAACTATTTAGCGTGTCGATAAGAAGTTGCACGTCATAATCTTTCCTGGTCATGAGATGGCCACCCCCAAAATTAATCCATTTCAGTTGATTGAACCATTTGGAGAAACGTGCTTCTATGTGGCTAAGGGTTCGCACGAAAACATCGGAACCGCTCTCACAATGACAGTGACAATGGAAACCTTCTATGTAATCGGGCAATTTTGATGGCATCTTGTCGGAGCATACACCAAATCTCGTGCCTGGCGCACATGGATTATAAATGTCAGTCCCCACTTCACTGTATTCCGGATTGACACGCAGTCCAAGGCTTAAATAATTGTTAGCCTTCAATGCCCTGGCAGCGAAACGCTCCATTTGTGTCAACGAATTGAATGTCAAGTGGCTGGAGCATTTGGCTATATCATCAATCTCATATTCGGTATAGGCTGGCGAAAACGTATGCGTAGCGCTGCCGAACTCTTCTTTTCCAAGCCTTGCCTCGTAAAGAGAGCTGGCTGTCGTGGCTGAGATATATTCCCTGAAAATAGGAAACGTTTTCCACAATGCGTAAGCCTTGAAAGCAAGTATGATTTCGACATCTGCAGACTTGGCGACATCGGAAATCAATTGTAAGTTTCGCCTAAGACGAGACTCCTCAAGAATGAAAGCCGGACGTTTCAAACCGTCGAAAGTGGTAAGATTAATATGCATAAATCAATATTTTGTGCAAAGATAATTTTTATTTTCCTATTTTATTGCTGGTATGCTGAAAAATTCATACTTTTGCAACACACTTCTATTATAAAACCACAAAAATGAGTGAAGAAAAAAACTCTTTCTTAGTGTTCTCTGGCACTAACACACGCTATTTGGCAGAGAAGATTTGTCAGGAGTTGGGTTGCCCACTCGGCAATCTTGTAGTAACAAGGTTCTCAGACGGCGAGTTTGCCGTGTCTTATGAGGAGTCCATTCGTGGTAAGGATGTCTTCCTTGTGCAGAGCACTTTCCCTAACTCTGACAACCTCATGGAGCTCCTGCTGATGATTGACGCCGCAAAGCGCGCTTCAGCAAGCCACATCATTGCTGTTATCCCTTATTTCGGATGGGCAAGACAAGACCGCAAGGATAAGCCTCGTGTGAGCATCGGCGCCAAGCTCGTGTCCGACATGCTGGCTGCCGCTGGCATCGACCGCCTCATCACCATGGATCTCCACGCCGACCAGATTCAAGGTTTCTTCAACGTGCCTGTAGACCATCTCTACGCAAGCAACATTTTGCTTCCTTACGTTCAGAGCCTTCACCTTAAAGATCTTGTGATTGCCTCACCTGACGTAGGTGGATCAAAGCGTGCCAACACCTATGCCAAGTACTTGGGATGCCCATTGGTGCTTTGCAATAAGACACGCGCACGCGCCAACGTGGTGGAGAGTATGCAGATCATTGGTGACGTGAAAGACAAGAACGTCGTAATCGTTGACGATATGGTTGACACTGCCGGCACCATAACAAAAGCTGCCAACATCATGTTGGAAGGTGGAGCGAAGAGCGTGAGAGCATGTGCGTCTCACTGCGTGATGAGCGGTCCTGCTTCAGAACGTGTGCAGAACTCAGCCTTGGAGGAGATAGTGTTTACCGACTCCATTCCTTACACGCAGCGTTGTTCAAAGGTAAAGCAGCTCAGTGTTGCAGGCCTGTTTGCCGAGACCATCCGTCGAGTGGTAGACAACAAGAGTATCAGCTCTCAATATTTAGTGTAAGACTTGTGGGGTAACAGTATAGCTATCAATATATTATAAGCCATGGTTCATAACAAGAGCCGTGGCTTATTTCTTTTCCATTATTTGCCTTATCTTTTTTGCCGCGATATGGTAGCTCGCTTTCAATGATCCCTCTGAGGCCCCAAGTATTACGCTCATTTCCGAATACTTCATGTCATCGTAATAACGCATGGTGAAAACACCGCGTTGGATTTCCGGCAAACTCGCAATAGCTTGCTGAAGGCGAGCCTGAGCCTCATCGCCATCGAAGTATTCGTCCGCCAGAAGCCTTTGTGCTACATTGTTGGCTTCAGGAGAGTCGAGAGTTACTGTGTTTTTAGTTCGCCTGAGGAAATCAATAGCCTCATTCACGGCTATTCTATAGAGCCATGTTGAGAATTTGGCCTTCCCCTCAAAATTATCGAGGTTGACCCAGGCCTTGACAAGCGTTTCCTGCAACACGTCGTCGGCATCTTCATGGGAAAGGACGATATGCCGAATCTTCATGTATAATGATTCGGCATACTTTTCGACCATGCTGGAAAAAGTCCGTTCACGCGTGGCCGGATTTTCCAAAAGGCTTGCCAATTGGCTGCATGTTGTAGTCTCCACTTTCTTATTTTAGAATGTTTACTTTATAAATAGTTTTTGAGATAATTGAAAATAATGGGGTCGTACCCGTAAAGGTCCACATAGCTTCTAAGCATACCATTGGCATCGGGGTAGAGAGTGTAGTACCACAGATACACTGGAACAGAAGGCTCCACCTTAGCCTTGCCTATGAGCATGTCACGCCTTAGCGTGTCGGCAACGGCTTGCTGTTCCGCGGTCAGTTCGCTCTTGTTTTTGCCTAAGCACGACACGTCTGCATTAATGGAATACCATATCTTGCTGATAGTCTTGCTATTGTCGCCAAGGAGGAATGTGGCAAGCTCGAAAGGCTTGTCAACGCGAATGCAACCATGGCTGACGTCCCTGTCCGATTTGTCGAAAACTTCTTTTGATGACGTGTCGTGAAGATATATTGACAGTCCGTTGTTGAAACGGAATATCATCCTGCCCAAGGCGTTGCCTTGACCTCCTTCTTGAATGGCAAGCTGACTGCCATTAAGCAAGGCCTCTGTCGAAGCGGCAGCAGGGCTTATTATTTTTCCTGAAGCTCGGTCGCGAATGAAATAATGTTTGGAAGCAAACCATCCAACACTGCCCAGACGGTGGATGATGCTTTTCTTGACTATGCTTCGTGGCATTATCCATTGTGGGTTTATGTCTATCCTGTTTATAAAGCCATCCAGCAGAGGAGTCTTGGTCTTGGCAGCGCCACAGCCGATACGCAGGGCAAGCTCGCCGTCTTTGCCTTTTGCGATAAGATGAAGGGTCGGCAGATTCACGAGCACGTATTTGTCATGATTCCATGGATAGTCTTTCAGCCGCCAACGACTTCGCTCAAGGTTTACAAGTAGCAATGCTTTGCTAAAATGTTCCGATGAATTGCTGTTGAGCGTGGCGAGGAACTTCTTGTATAGAGGAGATTGTGGCTCGCACGAGTTAAGAAACTGTGTTAGCTCACCTTGCCTTGCATGCCGCAAGGCGTCTTCATAAAATTTCTTGTTAGGTCTTGGGCTGTCAAGGGCATAAAGCTGGCGATAAGACTTAAACGAGGAGTCGTGTGGGTCTACTGGATCAAGGCGATTTAAAAGATTTGACGGGTTTGTGTATCCAAACCTTTGACCAGAGGAAAAACGAAACAGAGCCTTAGTGAGGTTGTATTCCAACCTGGCAAGAACTTTCGTGGCAGGGTGAGCCTTGTCAAAACTGAGATTGTGAACTCGTTTCAAGTCTTGGCTAATCTCGTTGATTCGGAATTGCCTTGGATTAAAGCCAATCCTCTTAACTTCGCCTAACCTCGCCAGCAGGCTGTCAGCGCTATCGCTCACGCCTTTACGACTTATCCACACCAATGTGCCATGGCTGCCATAATATGTCTTGGCGTAGTAGTCGCTTAAAGTGCTGTCGCCGTCATTACCCATCATGCGGCGCAACTCCCGCTTCACCTTGACAGTGGATATGTGATAGGCGGGGGTGGACATGGAATCGTAATACGACAAAGACAAATCCTTGTTGGGGTTTGTCTTCCTCTCTTGGCAAGACGTGCCAATAGCCAACAACGACAATAATGCCAACGCTAATTTAAGCGACAGCAATTTTTCTGACAACATTGCCAACTTTAACAATATAGCAACCGTGGGGAAGGTTTAAGTTCCAGCTCTTGTCATCTCCATCAATCTTTTGGCACATTACACGTGTGCCAGTGAGACTATATACGGACAGGGTAAGGTTGGCTCCTCCTGTGACACGTAGCGTGCTACCGGAAAAATATATGTTGACAGCGGAAGATAAAGATGCCTCTGTCAGCATGGATGAGGAAACGGTTTCCGCACTTGACAAGCAGGGAGTCATCACCATTCCCACAAAGGCGATAAAAAGTAAACGTTTTCTCATAAGCGCTTTTATATCATATATTATAAATGCCGATTATTATTTTGACTCTATTTTCAGATGTCCTTTGTAATTTACCATCACGTCCACTTGATAGCTGCCCATGCTATCTCCTGGCTTTATGAATGAGGCAGTATAGTGTATGCCTTTCTCGTCGCAATGGTCGAAAGTGAGGTCACTCAAAATGCTCCCTTGCAGAAACTGTGAAGGCACCCACTTTGCGAACTGGCGTTTTTTGAAATCGCCCCCAAACAGCCTTTGGGCTCCATGAAACACGTTGAGGTTGATAATATTGTCATAATAGATATTATCCACTTCCACTCCGTCGTCATTGTATGAGGGGCTGATTACCTTATACGTTGTTGGGTTCACTTGCACATAGCAGTGATAACGCTCTCCGTTATAGTCGATTACCGTGTCTCGCTTAATGAGTTGGTTCTGGTTTATTGGCAACGGGCGTTTTGAGGAGAAGAAAGAGGCATCATCGGGGTCGTCACTCAACACGCACCTCACTTCATCGCCGTTTTGATTGCGGAAAACGAAGAGGTGTCTCGTTTGCTTGACGATAGGATATTTTGCCTCATTAGCTCCGTGCAGCACCAAGGTGTCGTCTATTATCTGGAAATAGACTGGCTGCGACGTGGAGTCAGGGTAGAAAATTGTGTCTCCCTTGGCCTTGAAAGCCACGTCTTGCTCGTCCTCGTCCACCCAAATGCCTTGAAGCATCTTCTTAGCGGTCAAGTCCTCTTGTTTGGCTTCTTGTGTTTGGTTGCCACTTTTCCGACATGAACTTACGCCCAACAGCAACACGGCGAAAAGCAACAATACAGAATACTTCATAGCATTGTTTCTATTCAAACATGTCAGCCTCGGCAAAGCTCTTGCCTTTAAGGTCTTTCTCGCTTGTCAACACGTCTTCGGGAGCGATTGGCCACTTTATGTTTATTGTCTCGTCGTTCCACCTGATGCTTGCTTCATGTTGCGGAGCATACAAGTTGTCCACCTTGTAGGTGAATATGGCTTCTTTGCTCAAGACGAGAAAGCCATGGGCGAAGCCACGGGGAATGAACAACTGCCGCTTGTTGTCTTCGGATAATTCCACTGCGACATACTTACCGAACGTTGGCGATGAACGACGCAAGTCTACTGCGACGTCTATGACACGTCCTTTTATGACACGCACAAGCTTGGCTTGTGAATATGGGCCTTTTTGGTAGTGGAGACCGCGAAGCACTCCATAGGAAGACTTCGACTCGTTGTCTTGAACGAAATCGACGTGATAGCCCACGTGACTGTCAAAATCGGACTGCTTCCAAACCTCGAAAAAGTAGCCTCGCTCATCATTGAAAACCTTTGGCGTTATTGTCCAAACTCCTTTGATATGCGTCTCTTCGTAAATCATTATTTATTTTTTCTAAACTTAGATTGGCACAAAGATAACAAACTTTTTTATAACGAGCAACACAAGCAACCAATATTTTATTTTTATTTATTTTGGCCAATGTTTTTTTGGAGGATATTACCCTTTTTCTTAATTTTGCAAAAGTGATAGAGATAAATCGACATATAGAGATATTACTTTTGAGCAACGATTGTGTCATAGTGCCTGGCTTCGGCGGTTTTATGGCACACTATGTCGACGCTCGAAAGGATGAGACGGATGGCAGTTTCCTTCCGCCTATCCGTAACATTGGCTTCAACCCCAAAGTTACGGTCAACGACTCGTTGTTGGCTCAATCATACGTGGATTCGTATGACATAAGTTATCCAGAGGCGAGTCAAATGGTTGAAAAGGATGTCGAAGAGTTGAAAAAGCGCATATCCACTGACGGCTACTATGAATTCAATGGCATAGGAACGGTTAGCGTCAATGCTGAGGGAAACTATGAGTTCACCCCTTGCAAGGCTGGCATTCTTACTCCGGAACTTTATGGTCTTGACAGCTTCAGCATGAAGACGTTGGATGAGCTGCGTGATATTGAGGTCAAGCCTTGGACTGTTGTCAGCACTGAGCAGCCAGCTATCGACAATGGTAGCATGGATGTTAAGGGTGAAAGCGACAGTTACCATGACCACACACAACGAGTCATCGCCATTTGGCGCAATGTGGCTGTTGCGTGCATTGCCGCCATATTGTTCTTGCTCATTCCTTCCCCTCTTGTTAACAGTGCTCAAATGGCTGGCAACAGGATTGACTATAGTTTGCTCAATCGTGTCATGCCACATGAGATGACGACTGGAAAACAGAATGTCGAGAGTGCTATAAGAAATAGCTCTAAAATCGCTAAGCAAGCTGATGATCAGGGCAATGAAGCAATTGGCTCAACTGTCACATCAAGCGATAAAACCCAAACAGAAGGCAAGTTCTCAATAGTGGTGGCAAGCCGTGTTTCCAAAGCTAACGCCACAGCCTACACTGAGGAATTGGCTCGCCGAGGTTTTAGCGATGTGTATGTTCACCAAGGCAGTCACGTCAAGGTCTTGATGGGACATTTCTCCACACATGAAGAAGCCATGAAATCGCTTCAGAAGCTTCGCGACAATGACGAGTTTTCCGGTGCTTGGGTCATTGAGCTAAAATGATTCAGGCATACTAAATTTTGTTTTAATACATTGTTATGAAACGAGTACGCTGCCCTAAATGTGACGAGTTTATCACATTCGACGAGACAAAGTATAATTCATCTTCCACCCTTATATTCACTTGTCCTTATTGTGGCAAGCAATTCGGCATACGCCTTGGCACGTCAAAGGTGCGGCCAAGACAAGATGATGAAAATCCAGAGGAAGAGGCGAAGGCCAACGACAATGGATGCGGAAGCATAACCGTCATAGAAAATGATTATTGCTATAAGCAAGTGTTGCCCTTGAAAATGGGGGACAACACGATAGGCAGATACATGAAGGGCAACAAAATTTCCATGCCAATAGAGACTGGTGACTTGACAATGGATTTGCTGCATTGTGTCATCAATGTGTCGCGAAACAAGCGTGGCCAACTCAAATACGTGCTTCGCGATGGACCGTCAAACCATGGCACGTTCGTCAATGGCGAACGAATAGAGCCACGCGAGAGGCGTGCCTTGGACAATGGTGCCGTATTTAACATAGGTGTCACAACAATAATCTTGAATACTGCTGAGCAAGACTGAAAGTCGTTAATAATCAGCACCTTTCATCTATTCTATTTATTACCATCGGCTTTACGCTTAAATGCCGTCGGCTTTACGCTTAAATGCCGTTGCCTTTACGGTTGAAAGGCAACGGCATTACGCTTGAATCGCGATGACTATACGCTTGAATCGCGATGATTAATTTATGTTATATTGCTTCACAACAATTAGGCAATCTTGCGGTATTCGGATGGCGTGTGTCCCGTCTGAGCTTTGAAGAAGCGAACGAAATGCTGAGGATATTCGAATCCGAGACGCATGCTCACCTGGGTGATTGACAGTGAGTCATCGCTGAGCAATTGTTTGGCTTGACGAAGCACTCGGTCGTTGATAAACTCTTTTGCCGTCCGCCCTGTCTCCGTCTTTACCAGTTCTCCGAAATATTTGGCAGAATAGCAACACTTATCGGCAAAGTAAGCCACGGAAGGAAGCCCGTCATGCTCGGCATTGTTGGTGATGTAACTATCAAGGAGCGAAGTGAACTTCTTGACTACCGTATGGTTTATTTCCTCGCGAGTCACAAACTGCCTGTCGTAGAAACGAAGACAATAGTTGAGCAGGAGCTCGATATTGCTAACTATCAACTCCTTAGAGTGCTTGTCGATGCCACGGTGCAGCTCTTGATTTATCATGTCGAGAACGCTACGGAAAATCTCTATCTCGCCGCAAGACAGATGAAGGGCCTCGTTTGACGTGTAGTCGAAAAACTCGTAACGGCCAATGTCTCTGCCCAAAGCCGTGCGGTTGAGCAGGTCGGGGTGGAACACAAGGGCCGTCCATCGAGGGTAAATGACATCAGGCACAGGCTCCACATGGATTACTTGACCTGGCGCGAAACTTGTCACCGTCATCTCGTCAAAGTCGTACGGCGTGCGGCCATACGATAGTTTGCAGCCCTTGTTTTCTTTCAAGAAGAGGGTATACAGACCATAATGGTCTATAGTTTCCTCAATCACACGGTGGTGTTCATAGCTCGCGACACCCACCAAGGGATGAAGTGTCTCAAGACCGAAACAATCGTTGAACTCCTGTACGGAATTAAAATATCGTTCTTTCATTTATTATTGCAGCCTCATTATTTTATCATCACTATTTTATATTTTCTGCTCCCAAGTCCTATCTTCTCGGCATATTCAGTGATATAGGTGCCATGCTGTCGGTTGATGCGCTCGATGAGAGGCTTCTCGTCGTCGCCTGGCTTAGCCTTGTGGTTGAACACGAGGTCGAGGCAAGCCTGGTCGAGAGCCACTGGGTCGGTGCTGGCGAGGATGCCCATGTCCTTGAGCTTCGGGTCGGCAGGGTGACTGTCGCAGTCGCAATCCACGCTCATGTTGTTCATCACGTCGATATAGATTATGTCCTTGCCATGATTGAAATATTCGTGCACGCCTTGAGCGGCAGCCGCCATGCTCTCCAAGAAATCGTCTTGCTTTGGCAAGTTGCCCCAGAGTTTTGAGGCATCTTGTACCTTACCAGCCGTGTGGATGTAAGCCTTGCCATCAGTAGAGGCCACGCCAATGCTCTGATTCTTAAGCACGCCGCCGAAGCCGCCCATGGCATGGCCTTTGAAGTGAGCGAGGTTAATCATGAAATCGTAGTTGGCGAGATGGTCGCCCACGATGTCATACTTGATGTGCTTCTTGTCCTTGACAGGTATGCGCATCTGTCCGTACTCGTCCATCAGGTCTACGGCTGCGATGGAGTCGAAGCCATGGGCATGGATGGTCTCCCAATGCTTGCCCTTGTCTTGTCGGCTACCACCGTAGGCAGTGCAACATTCCACGAGCGTGCCATTCACCTCGTCTACGAGATTGCGGATGAGCGTGGGTTTCAGATAGTTGTTGCCACCCATCTCACCCGAGCTTATCTTGATGGCGACGTGACCATGGGCTTGTACGCCGAGAGCCTTATAGATACGAACCAAAGCCTCAGGGCTTATCTCCTTGGTCATGTAGACCTTCGACTGGGCATGGAGCATAAACGTGCTGGCCAATGCCATGACAATGATAAATAGTTTTTTCATAGCTCGCTCGTTTCTTGTTGCGTAAATTATCATTTAAGCTTATTGTATTCCTCGTCGCTCACAGGCTCCAGCCATTCGTTGGAGACGTTCTCTCCGGCGACGCCAAAGGCGAGGTGGGCGAACCAACTGTCTTTCGCGGCTCCGTGCCAATGCTTCACGCCAGCAGGGATGTGAATGACTGTGCCTGGCAGGATTTCCTGTGCCGGCTTGCCCTCTTCCTGGTACCAGCCACGTCCGGCAACGCCAACAAGCATCTGACCACCGCCTTTGGTGGCATGGTGGATGTGCCAGTTGTTGCGGCAACCAGGTTCAAAGGTGACGTTGGAAAACGGCACCTGCTTTTTTGAGATAGGAGCAAGATAGCTCTGTCCCCTAAAATACTTAGCGTAAGCCACGTTAGGCTCGCCTATCGGGAATATCATCTCGCGCTGAAAGGCGGCCTTGGCATCGTCTCCATTCACGTCTTCTCCCCACACTTCCTTGGCGAGATTGAATGCCGCCCATGCCTTAGGCCATCCAGCGTAGAATGCTATGTGCGTGATAATCTCAGCCGCCTCTGTTCGGGTGATGCCGTTGGCCTTGGCGGTCTGTAGATGATACTTCAATGAGCTGTCAGTGATGCCTTGGCTGATGAGCGAGGTCATGGTCACCAGGCTGCGGTCTCTCAAAGAGAGAAGGTCATTGCGACTCCATACTTCGCCAAAAAGGACATCATCGTTGAGATGGGCAAACTCTGGCGCGAAATTTCCCAACTTATCGCGCCCTGCCGTTTGTGTGATTTTTTTCTGTGCCATAATTCCTATTGTCATTAATAATAACGCCGTGAACAAGAAAGTTCTTTTCATTAAACAAGTTATTTGAGTAAGCTGGTGATGTCTTCCACTATTTGCTCATCGAGCAAACGGTTGTCAGACAAGAGCTGGTTCACGTCGAAGCGGTCGTAGAGCCCCTTCTTGATGCCGCCAACCAGCACCTTCATGTCAGAAGGACCATAGTAGGCTGCGATGCGCTCGCCGAATCCGCCGTCCTTGGAGCCGTCCTCAAGTGTGACCACGAGTTGATGGCGCGCCTTAAGCGATTCGAGTGTCTCAGCGTCCACGCCGTTAAGGTAACGTGGGTTTATGAGCGTGGCGTCAATGCCTCTCTTGGCAAGCAGGCTGACAACGTTCTCTCCTTTTTGGAAGAACGACCCCGCGGCTATTATCGCCACATTCTCACCTTTATGAACCACTTTATATTTAGGCTCATAACCATACTTAGAGTCAACCTCTTCTGAAGTGTGGACAACGCCATTGCTCGGCATGCGGAGGGCGACAGGCTTCTTGTCTTGCTTTATGGCCCAACGCAGCATGGCAAAATATTCCTCACACGTGGTAGGTGCAAGATAGATAAGTCCTGGGATGCTACAAAGCATCGGGATGTCGAAGAGGCAGATGTGGGTGATGTCGTTCATGGAGTTGACTCCGCCACCAATCACGTTTATGACGGCAGGATTGGAGTTGATGCAGATGTCCTGGGCAATCTGGTCGTATGTGCGCTGCACGAACGTGCTATAAACGGTCCATACAGGGTGCAATCCGCCCTTAGCCATGCCAGAGCTCATTGCCGCCGCCTGTTCCTCGGCTATGCCCATGTCGATGTGCTGGGCTCCGGCTTGCTTGCGTTTTTCAGGAGTGAACCCTGCTGCTGAAGGAGTGCCGGCAGTCACGGCAATGAGCGTCCTGTCTTGCTTCATCTCGCGGAGCATCCAATCGCTGAAGAGCTGCCCATAGTCCTCGCATGGTTTCACTTCAGGTATAGAGCCGTCGGCGTTTCTGCGTGGACGACTTCCATCCTCAAGGTTGAAAGGCATTCCCCAATGCCACGCCTCCTTGTTGGCCACGGCAGGGGCATACCCATGTCCCTTCTCGGTATGGATGTGGACAACGGTAGGCTTTTGAGTGCCTTTCACGCTCTTAAAGACTTCGATAAGTTTTTCTATGTCGTTGCCTTCCTCCAAATACTTGTATTCGAATCCCCAAGCCTTGAACCAGTTGTGCTCACATGTGCCATGGCTTTCGCGCAGGGCACGCAGGTTCTTGTAGATTCCGCCATGGTTCTCGGCTATGGACATCTCGTTGTCGTTCACTACGATGATGATGCCAGTGCCCAGCTCCGAAGCCTCGTCGAGTCCCTCAAAGGCCTCACCGCCGGATAGCGAACCATCGCCTATGACGGCAATGATGTTCTCGTGTGTGCCCCTAATGTCGCGCGCCTTCTGCAGACCTGTGGCAAGGCTGATTGACGTGGATGTGTGCCCAATCTCGAAGTTGTCGTACTCTGGGCATTCCGCTGGAGACGAATAGCCGCTTATGGCGTTCATGTCGTCCACATTGCCAAGAAATCCTGATACACGGCCTGTGAGCACCTTGTGAGGATAACTTTGGTGGCTAACATCAAACACAAACTTATCCCTTGGCGCGTCAAACACGTAGTGCAATGCCACTGTAGCCTCGACGAATCCGAGGTTAGGCCCCACGTGACCACCATGCTTGCTCACACGGTTCAACACGGCTTGCCTGGTTTCATCGGCAACTATCTGCAATTGTTTCAAGTCCAGCCCTTTCAAGTCGGCTGGCGATTTGATTTTTTCTATATACATTCTGTTCTTGTTTTATATCTATATGTTATGGTTTCACGATTGCAAAATTACACATTATGCCCTAAACTCCACATACCTCAATTTCAGATTATCTTACCACAATTGCTTTTTTAAATGCATTATATGAGTTTTAGTTATCTTTGACACGCCAGCATGACAAAGCGTTGATTTTTTTTCGTAAATTTGCACCAAACCAAATAATCCCTTTTCAGAGAAATACAGTGAGTGCCATAAATAATAGTAGAAATCTTTAAAACTCAAGATTATGAAAGACAAATTGCTAAGTGCGGCAATTCTTGCCGTGGGAATAATCGTCATGGGATTGTGCTTGAAAGCTGGCATGGACAACTTCACGGAAAAGGATCGCAAGGTGACTGTCAAAGGACTTGCCGAGAAGGAAGTGAAAGCCGACAAGGTGACATGGCCAATCGTGTCGAAAGAATTGGGCAATGACCTTCCAGAGCTCTACAATCGCATAGCGGGCAAACAGCTAACTATTAAGCGTTTCCTTATTGCAAACGGCATCAGTGAGAAAGAAATTACGGTAAACGCGCCACAGGTGATTGACCTATCTGCTGACCAATACAACGAGAATCGACGCGAATATCGCTATAATGTCACGATGGTCATTACTGTCACGTCAAACCACGTGGACAGGGTGCGTGGCATCATCGCGCGTCAAGGAGAACTGTTGAAACAAGGTGTGGCAATAGTCTCTGACGATTACAATAGCAGTAACAGAGTGACATACAGCTTGGAATCGTTCAAGGCCATGAAACCAAAGATGATGACAGAGGCCATAGAAAACGCGGAGCAAACGGCAAGCCAGTTCGCAAAGAACAGCAAGTCTACGCTCAACAAGATTGTCAGCGCCGACCAGGGGCAGTTCTCTATCGATGACCGTGACGCCAATACGCCGTGGATAAAGCGGGTTAGGGTAGTGACCACGGTGACATATTCTCTAAAAGATTGACACCAAATAACTTAATGATAATGAACATAGACGAAATAACAGAAAAGTTAGGCATCGCCATGAGCCAGATGCAGCGAGCTGTAGCCGCGGCAATTGTTAAAGGCTCTGGCAATGTGGAAGTGCTAAGCCCAACGGGTAGCGGCAAGACACTCGCTTACTTGCTTCCTCTTTCACAGCTTATTGACAAAACTTCTGATGAGCTTCAAGCCGTAGTCATAGTGCCGGGTAGGGAGCTTGCCATACAATCGGCTGAGGTGTTGGCAAGCCTCAAGGCTGGCATTAGGGGTTACGCTTGTCATGGTGGACGGTCGGCCATGGATGAACATCGCGAGTTGCGCAAAGTGATGCCGCATGTGGTCTTCGCAACCCCTGGAAGACTCAACGACCATCTTGACAAGGCTAACATTGACGCAAGTGGCGTGAGGTGGATAGTGATAGACGAATTCGACAAATGCCTTCAAATGGGCTTTGCCGATGAGATGAATCGTGCCATGGAACGCATGCCAAAGGCAGCACGCCGCATATTCCTTTCGGCTACCAACATGGTTGACGACGGCAGGGCGAATGGAGAATTGTCACCTGTGGGGTTCAACATCGTGGACTTTCTCGACAACAGTGATGAGAAGGAGCGCGTAAAGATAAACATCGTGCACAGTCCTGACAAAGACAAACTTCGCACTCTGGCCGACCTACTCGCCTGTTTTGGTGATGAGAGCACAATAGTGTTTTTGAACTATCGTGACAGCGTGGAACGTACAGCCGACTTCCTCAGAGATGAGGGCTTTTCCTTGACCGCTTATCATGGCGGACTCGATCAGCGCCAACGTGAAGAGGCTATCTACCGTTTTGCCAACGGCAGTGCCAACATATTGGTAAGCACAAACTTGGGAAGTCGTGGACTCGACATCCCAAACGTGAGAAATATAGTGCACTATCATTTGCCCGAGACGGAAGAAGATTATACGCATAGGGTGGGGCGCACCGCGCGATGGGACAAGACTGGTGAGACATATTTTATATTAAGCGAAGGCGAGACGCTCCCCGATTATGTCGATGCCAATACATGTGACTTCTCGTTTCCGGAAAAGTTGCCAGCACCAGCCAAGCCTCGTATGGCTACATTATACATAGGCAAAGGCAAAAAAGACAAAGTGTCGAAAGGCGACATTTTAGGATTCCTCTGTAAGACAGGAGGACTGAAAGGCGCGGAAATAGGACGCATTGATGTTTACGACTATTATGCATACGCCGCAGTGAACAGCAGAAAGTTAAATTCCGTGCTTAAAAACGTTCAAGGTTGCAAAATAAAAGGGAAACGCACGAAAGTGGAGGAGATGAGGTAACAAATTGTAACGTATTGCAAGACTAAGAAAAGACGCACCGTTAGGGCACACAAACGAATAAGAATAGTATATTTACAATTTTTCAGCTTCTTTCAAGTACAATAGCAAATGTTTTTGTATAAAAAATTTGCATAGGTCAAAATAAATGATTAGGTTTGCAATCTAAAACTAAGAATAGTATCTAACCTTTTAAAATAGAAGATATGAAGAAGTACAATTTTAACGCGGGACCATCAATGCTTCCACGTGTGGTCATCGAAAACACAGCCAAGCAAATCCTCGACTTCAATGGCTCTGGCCTCTCGCTCATGGAGATTAGTCATCGCGCCAAGGACTTCCAGCCTGTTGTTGACGAAGCCGTAGCCTTGATTAAAGAACTCCTTGATATCCCTGAGGGCTATTCCGTCATCTTCCTTGGTGGTGGTGCAAGTCTTCAATTCATGCAGATTCCTGCTAACTTCCTCATCAAGAAAGCTGGATACGTCAATTCCGGCACTTGGGCTAAGAAGGCCATGAAGGAGGCCAAACACTTCGGCGAGACAGTGGAGGTGGCTTCTTCCGCGGCTGACAACTACACCCATCTTCCGCACCATTATGACATTCCGTCAGATCTTGATTATCTTCACATTACAACCAACAATACGATTTTCGGAACGGAAATTCGCAAGGAGATTGACTCTCCAGTACCGCTCATCGCCGATATGTCATCAGACATCATGAGCCGCCCTGTTGACGTATCTAAGTATACCGCTATCTATGCTGGTGCGCAAAAGAACCTTGCCATGGCAGGAGTGACGGTGGTCATAGTCAAAGACGACATGCTGGGCAAGGCTCCACGCGAGTTGCCAACCATGATTGATTATCGCACGCACGTCGAGAAAGGCTCTATGTTCAACACTCCTCCTGTGGTGCCTATTTATTCATTGCTTGAAACCATGCGTTGGGTGAAAGAGCAAGGGGGTGTTAAGGAGATGGATCGTCGTGCTCATGAGCGTGCTGAGGTGCTTTATGCCGAGATTGATCGCAATCGCTTGTTCCGAGGCACTGTGGATGCTCAAGACCGCTCTCTTATGAATATTTGCTTCGTGATGAACGATGAGTACAAGGATCTGGAAAAGCCTTTCCTCGATTTTGCTGTGTCTCAAGGCATGGTTGGCATCAAGGGACATCGCTCGGTAGGTGGCTTCCGTGCAAGTTGCTACAACGCCCAGACCATGGAAGGCGTGAATGCGCTCGTTAAGTGCATGCAAGAGTTTGAGGCTAATCATTAATCTAAATTGACAAAGTAAAACCATGAAGATACTTGTTGCAACAGAAAAGCCATTCGCTGCCGCAGCAGTGAATGGCATCAAAAAATCAGCCGAGGCTGACGGCCACGAGGTGGTATTGTTGGAAAAATACACTGACAAGCAGCAACTGCTGGATGCGGTGAAGGACGCTGACGCAATGATTGTGCGTTCCGACAAAATCACTAAAGAAGTGATTGACGCTGCCAAGAAACTGAAAATAGTGGTTCGTGCTGGCGCAGGATATGACTCTATCGATACCGCATACGCAAAGGAAAAAGGTGTTGTCGTGGAGAATACTCCAGGGCAAAACTCTAACGCGGTGGCTGAACTCGTATTCGGTTTGCTTGTATACACTGTACGTAATTTCTTCAATGGAAAGTCAGGATCCGAGCTTAAAGGTAAGAAGCTCGGCATACTTGCCTTTGGCAATGTGGGGCGTAATGTTGCCCGTATAGCAAAGGGGTTTGACATGGAGGTCTACGCTTTCGATGAGTTCGTGCCTGCCGACAAGATTGAGGCACAAGGTGTTCATGCCGCAAAAGACAGGGACGACTTGTTCAAGACTTGTGACATCGTGTCTTTGCATATCCCCGCGACCGACGAGACTCGTAAAAGTATCAACTATGATGTAGTTTCCCAGATGAGAAAAGGGGGAATTCTCATAAACACGGCGCGCAAGGAAGTGATTGACGAAGATGGCTTATTGAAACTGTTGGCCGAGCGCGAGGACTTGAAGTACATTACAGACATCATGCCCGAAAAGGATGAGGAGTTTCGTAAGTTTGCTGGACGTTACTTCTCTACGCCGAAGAAGATGGGTGCGCAAACCGCAGAGGCCAATATCAACGCTGGTATTGCCGCGGCCAACCAAATCAATGCGTTCTTCAAGGACGGATGCACAAAGTTTCAAGTGAATAAGTAATTGCTAATTTCTTAATTACTAATTTGTTATGGCAACAGTAAAACCTTTCCGTGGCATTCGCCCTCCAAAGGATCTTGTCGAGAAGATAGAAAGCTATCCTTACGATGTGCTTTCATCAGATGAAGCTCGCAAATCCGCAGGTGACAACGAGATGAGTTTCTACCACATTAATATGCCGGAAATTAATTTTCCGGCTGATGTTGCCGCAGAAGATTCGCGAGTTTACGAAGAGGCAAAGAAGCAGTTCAAGTTGTTTCTTGATAAAGGTTGGCTCAAGCAAGATCGCAATGAGTGCTATTATCTCTATGCCCAGTCATTGGCGCCTGGCAAAACACAATATGGGTTAGTGGTAGCCGCTTCTGCTTCCGATTATCATAAAGGAATCATTAAGCGGCATGAACTGACACGCCGTGAGAAAGAGGACGGTCGAATGAAGCATGTACTTGCGACCGACGCCAATGTAGGGCCGGCGTTCTTGGCCTATCCCGACAACGATACGCTAAACTTCATAATATCGCGCTATGCGCACACCGAACCAGAATACGACTTTGTGGCTCCGGAGGATGGCTTCCGTCATCAATTTTGGGTTATTGACAACAAGAAAGACATAGATACCATCACGCGTGAGTTTGCTAAAATGCCATCGCTATATATAGCGGACGGACATCATCGCTCAGCGGCAGCTGTGCGTGTGGCAGACGAGAAAGCAAAGGCCAATCCGCACAATACTGGAAAGGAAGAATACAATTTCTTCATGGCCGTTTGCTTCCCCGCAAGCGAGTTGACAATTCTGGACTATAACCGTGTGGTGAAAGATCTTAATGGCATGTCAACGGAAGAATTTCTTAAAGCTTTGGAGAAAGATTTTGTTGTAATGCTCATTGGACAAGAAGAATACCGCCCACGTCATCGCCACGAATTCTCGTTATATATTGATGGCAATTGGTATAGTTTGACCGCACGTCCAGGCACGTACAACGACAACGACCCAATAGGCTGTCTTGATGTTGACATTTCAAGTCGATTAATCCTCGACAAACTAATGGGTATCAAAGACCTGAGATCTGATAAAAGAGTAGACTTTGTCGGTGGATTGCGTGGGCTGAAAGAACTTAAAAATCGTGTGGACAGCGGAGAAATGCGCTGGGCACTCGCTCTTTACCCAGTAACTATGCAACAAATCATGAAAATAGCCGATAGCGGAAACATCATGCCTCCAAAGGCCACTTGGTTTGAGCCAAAGTTAAGGTCGGGGCTTGTGATACACAAATTGTCTTGATTCAGGCTTGATGGAAGATTCATATCAGACTATAAGTTCAAAACAAATAGGCGAGGGATACTACACTGAAAAGCGGAGTAAGTTCCTCGCCTTTGCCCATCATATAGAAACCGTGGAAGAGGCAATGGGAATCATTGCAGAATATCGTAAGAAGTATTACGATGCACGGCATTGTTGTTATGCTTACATGCTTGGATTTGAGCGTAATGAGTTTCGTGCCAATGACGATGGTGAACCGTCTTCCACGGCTGGCAAGCCCATACTCGGGCAAATAAACAGTCATAACTTGACAAACATCCTCGTTTGTGTCGTAAGATATTATGGTGGGGTAAACCTTGGCACTGGTGGCTTGATAGTTGCCTATCGCACGGCTGCATCCGATGCCATTGACCATGCCGTCATAGAGGAACGTTTGGTGGAAGATACAGTGACTTACCAGTTTACATATCCAATGATGAATGGCGTAATGAGAATCGTGAAAGAAATGCAACCGCGTATCGTCGAACAAAGTTTTGATAATGATTGCATTATCGTGCTTGCCATAAGAAAAAGTAAGGCTGCTGAATTAAAGGCAAGGCTTGAACATCTCGCATTCGACATGTAAATAAAATCATTAATTGATAATTTTATTCAATGGATATACTGCTGTTTTCCTTTGCACCTAAAATGATGTGGGCACAAATATTGTTTCTGATTGCAGGTATTGTTGTCGTGTTGAAAAGCGCTGATTGGTTGACAAGTGGTGCCGTGGGATTGGCAACAAAACTTGGCGTCTCGCAGATAGTCATTGGCTTGACCATAGTGGCGATAGGCACGTCAATGCCCGAGTTTTTTGTTTCTGTTGTGTCTGCCATAAAAGGCACTCCTGACCTTGCCGTGGGAAATATAGTGGGTAGCAACATATTTAATGTGTTGCTCATTGTTGGTGTAGCGGCAATAGTTACTCCAATAACCATTCAACGCACCACCGTGAGAAGAGATATGCCTATAGCGATTGTCGCCTCTATCATGCTGATGGTCATGATGTTTGACGACACAATCTCACGATTGGACGCTTTGATACTTTTTGCCGCTTTTATAGCTTTTATTTGTATTACGCTACGTGAAGCCAAGAATAGTTCGCAGGAAAAAAAATCACCCCACGAGACGATAGGAACAGGAAAATCCATATTCTTTATCCTCATCGGGCTTGTCGGCCTTGTAGTGGGTTCAAATATATTTGTCGACAATGCTTCATCACTTGCTCATGGTTGGGGCATAAGTGATGCTGTAATAGGACTTACGATAGTCGCTGGTGGCACGTCACTCCCAGAACTTGCCACAAGTGTAGTAGCAGCGAGGAAAGGCGATAGTGGCATTGCCATTGGCAACGTATTAGGTTCAAATGTCTTCAATATATTTATGATTCTTGGTTTAACAGGCATAATCTCACCTATGCATGTACAAGGCATTACCTATGTAGACATGGCGGTAATGGTAATTTCAATGGCTCTTTTTTGGCTTTTTTCATTTACCAAGCTACGTGTTGAACGTTGGGAAGGTTGTGTGCTGGTCGCGTGTTTCTTGGGATACATCACGTGGCTTGTGTCCAACGTATAACCAAATGCCTAACAATGTTCAATCATAAAGTTGCAAGGAGAATAAGTTGACCTGCTTTTTTCTGAATCATGTATCTGAAAATTACATATTCAGGAGTGTATTTGTTGTCTGGCAGAGGGTAGAGGTCATGCTCTTTAAGCAGTTCTATGGCATTGTTTAATTGCTTGCGACTTTTGGTCAAACGGATAACATTGATGAGAAAATCCATGGAAAGCTGAGCCACACGTCGTTCCATTGACTTTGCGCGAACGTCATCGCCTTCATCGGCAATGTCTTTCAAATGCAATATAACCTTGAAAATATCAGCCAAACGCTTGTTCTGTTCTTCTTTGTTGACAGAATGAGTTATTGAATCTTTGCGTTGTCTATAATAATATGCTTTGGCGGGAGTACAATATATATTGTGCATATTCAACACAAGTTGAGGCGTAAATTCCTCATCCTCATGCACAATGCCTGGTGTGAACCTCAGTTTGCCCAGTCTGCTTTTGCGAAAAATATATCCACATGCTGAGGCACGCAAATTGTTGTTGGCCATATATTCTTCACCAGTTATAGGGCCTGTATAGCTGGATTCCGTTGGCTGATTCCGTGAAGAAGCAGAATAAAACATTACCATGTCAACAGGCTCCTGGTAGCGTATGATGTCAAGACAATGCTCATATGGCGCATTGATGAGGCAATCATCACCATCAACGAATTGCACGAATTTGCCAGTCGCCATTTTCAAGCCTACGTTCCGTGCCACGGACAACCCTTTGTTTGGCTGTCTAACAAGGATGATGTCGCTTGTGATTTCCGTCAGTTCATTTATTGGACAAAAATCAGAGCCATCATCTATTACTATTATTTCCCTTTCTTGTTGTGACAAGGAAAGTGCAACAATACTTTTTATACATTCGTGCAATAATACAATGGGGAGATTGTATGTTGTTATGATGAAAGTAACTAATGGTTGTTGCACTGTGATGTTCATTTCTTACTTTTTCGTGTTTTAAGGCTCCTATTTATCATAACGGCGCTAATATCATCTTATTTCCCAAGAAACGCTTTAATGCGTTGTTCTTCGGAAAGGCGGCAAATCAAAAGCTGGCCATTTTGTTCAGCGACGATGCAATTTGTTAATCCCTCGACAATTACTTGTTTTTCTTGTGAAGTGTGAATAATGCATCCATGGGTATCGTAAAGACTTATGTTTTGACCGATACATACGTTTCCATTTACATCCTTGTTGCTTTGCATTAGCAACGATCCCCATGTTCCAAGGTCACTCCAACCAAAGTTTGCCGGAAAAACGAATTTCTCTTCAGCTTTTTCCATCACGGCATAGTCTATGGATATATTCTCACAGTTTGGATAACATTGGTCAACTGTTTCCTGTTCTTTTTCCGTGCCGAGGACATCTTGAATCCGCTCAAAGATATTATTTATTCTTGGAGCATACACCCTAAGCGCATTGACAATAGTTTCAATGTTCCAAATGAATATTCCAGCATTCCAAAAATAATTGCTTTTTGCTAAATATTGTGCGGCTTTTTCGGCATTGGGCTTTTCATGAAAAGCGTCAACACGATATATCTCCTTGTTTCTCAATGAGTTTGAAGATAAGTCAGCCTCAATGTAGCCATAACCTGTCTCAGGACGTGTCGCTTTCATTCCAAGGGTGACAATGGCATCAGATTCCTTGGTGAAATTCAAGCTCTCGATGATTACGCGTCTGAATTCTGTGGTGTCTATCACCATGTGGTCACTTGGAGATACGACTATGTTGGCTTCTGAATCTTCCATTTTGATTCGCCAGCTCACATAAGCAATACATGGAGCGGTATTTCTCCTGCATGGCTCAAGAAGTATATTGTCGTGTCTTATCATTGGTAATTGCTCCTCTACAAGACTTGAATATTTCTTGTTAGTTACAATCCACACGTTCTCATCTGGACAGATGCCCTTAAAACGGTCATACGTCATTTGTATCAACGTACGTCCAGTGCCTAATACGTCTATAAACTGTTTTGGTGTATCCTCGGTGCTCATTGGCCAGAAGCGACTTCCTACTCCACCAGCCATTATCACCAAATGGTTGTGATTCTTTGCCATTTGTTCAATTGATTTTTATGGTGCAAAAATAGCAAATATTTATCGAAAGGACGAATACTTCTCTGTGTTTTTTAATATGACGTTGCTTATTGTATTTTCAACTGTAAAATCAGCATGAAAGTCACGAAAGTCACGGTCATTTTATCACGATAAGGATTTTCCACCCCAAAGCGTGGTCATGCCCATACAATAAGTCTCATGCTGCCCTATATAGTATTCGCT
>DAIOUH010000026.1:0-24037 GCA_036751585.1 Prevotella sp.
TGCAATGCAATGCGGGAGAGTAGGTAGCCGCCTCCTTTCAACAAGAGAGCCTCGAGGATAACATTATCCCCGGGGCTTTTGTTGTTTTATTTGAAATGATTAACTATAATTAAAAACAAAGCTATGAACCAAAGACGTAACTTTTTCGCTGTCTTAATGCTACTTGTGGCATTTCAGCTGTTTACCTTCACTTCTGCTTCTGCCAAGCCAAGGCATACTTTTGAGATAAAAGGCGGCAACTTCGTATATGATGGTAAGCCCATCCAGATTCATTCTGGTGAGATGCACTTCTCCCGTGTTCCGGCTCCATATTGGCATCATCGATTGAAGATGATGAAGGCAATGGGGCTTAATGCCGTTGCTACTTATGTTTTTTGGAACTTCCACGAGACAGCCCCAGGCAAATGGGATTGGACAACTGGTAATCATGATCTCCGTGGTTTCCTTAAAGCAGCATCAGAAGAAGGTATGATGGTCATACTTCGTCCCGGTCCTTATGCTTGTGGTGAATGGGAATTCGGTGGGTACCCTTGGTGGTTGCAGAAAGTCAAGGGCATGCAGATACGTACGTATAACAAGCCGTTTCTTGATTCTTGTCGAGTATATATCAACCAGCTTGCCAAGCAAGTCTCCGATTATCAAATTACCAAGGGCGGTCCAATCATCATGGTTCAGGCAGAGAATGAGTTTGGCTCTTATGTGTCGCAGCGTAAGGACATCTCCCTTGCTGAGCACCATAAATACAGTGCTGCAATTCGTCAGATGCTTTTGGATGCCGGTTTCAATATTCCAATGTTTACCTCTGATGGTTCTTGGCTCTTTGAAGGTGGTGCCATTGAAGGTGCTCTACCTACGGCTAATGGAGAAGACAATGTGGAAAACCTTAAAAAGACCGTTAACCAGTATCATGGCGGAGTGGGCCCTTACATGGTGGCAGAGTTTTATCCAGGTTGGCTTGACCATTGGAACGAGCCTTTCCAGAAAGTTTCCGCTGACCGTATTGCCAAGCAGACTAAGAAGTATCTTGACGCGGGTGTAAGCTTCAATTTCTACATGGCGCATGGTGGAACTAACTACGGCTTTACTTCAGGTGCCAATTACACTAACGACAAGAACATCCAGCCTGACATCACGAGTTACGACTATGACGCTCCTATCAGTGAGGCAGGATGGGCCACTCCTAAATACGATGCCATCCGCAATCTCATGAAGCAATATGTGAAATATCCAGTGCCTGCCGTTCCTGAACGCATACCTGTGATTTCCATTCCGAGCATTAAGCTGACTAACACGGTTGGCCTCTTTGACATACTCGACTCTGCCACGCCTGTTGAGAGCGACACGTTGCTTACCTTTGAGGACATGAATCAGGGCAATGGCTATATGCTCTATCGTCGTCGTTTCAACCAGCCAATAAGTGGCATGATGCACGTTCCTGGCATTGCCGATTTTGCCACGGTATATGTCAACGGTGAGAAAGTGGGCGAGCTCAACCGTCTCACAGGCAAGGACAGCTTGCAGATTTCGGTGCCTTTCAATTCAACCCTCGACATTCTCGTGGAGAATCTCGGACGTATCAACTATGGTGCCCGTATCAACTCAAACCGCAAGGGCATAACAGAGCCTATTACAATCAACGGTAACGAGATCACAGGAGACTGGCAGATTTACGGTGTGCCAATGGATGAAATGCCAGTGATGCCAAAGATGCGCTCGCCTTATGTCAAAGGCCAGCCAACACTCTATTTTGGTACGTTTGAGCTTGACAAGGTAGGCGACACGTTCCTCGACATGGAGAAATGGGGCAAGGGTATCGTCTTCGTGAATGGTGTCAATCTTGGCCGTTATTGGAAGGTTGGACCTCAGCAAACGCTCTATCTCCCGGGCTGCTATCTCCGCAAGGGCCAAAACACGGTGGTGGTGTTTGAGCAGCTTAATGACGAGAAGAAGACCGAACTCGTCGGCGTGGAGACACCAGTCCTTGACCGATTGGTGAAAGAGTAATACGTTTTAGCGCATTCTATGAAGAAAACATACCTTGCCATAAGCCTCTTGGCGCCGCTTGCCGTTCAAGCTTACGGTGCCAAGAGGACAAAGGCCAACACGGACCCTAAGCGTCCAAACGTAATAATTATCCTTGCCGATGACCTCGGCTATGGCGACTTGGGCTGCTATGGCGCCAAGAACGTCTCGACACCTAACGTGGACAGGCTTGCCCAACAGGGTATACGCTTTACCGACACGCATGCCGTGGCCGCCACGAGCACCCCGTCGAGATACTCGCTGCTTACTGGCGAGTATGCGTGGCGTCGTCCCGATACCGACATCGCCGCTGGCAACGCGGGCATGATAATACGCCCCGAGCAATATACCATGGCAGACATGTTCCACAGCCGTGGCTATCGCACTTGCGCCATTGGCAAGTGGCATCTCGGGTTGGGCGACAAGTCGGGCACACAGGATTGGAACGCCCCGCTGCCCGCCTCGCTTGCCGATTTGGGTTTCGACTACCACTATATCATGGCTGCCACTGCCGATCGTGTGCCGTGCGTGTTCATAGAGAACGGAAGCGTTGCCAATTGGGACCCCTCCGCGCCCATAGAGGTGAGCTATCAACATAATTTCCCAGGCGAGCCGACGGGCAAGGACAACCCTGAATTGTGCTATAACCTAAAGTCGAGCCATGGACATGACATGTCGATAGTAAACGGCATCGGGCGAATAGGGTACATGAAGGGCGGTGGTAAGGCATTGTGGAAAGACGAGAACATTGCCGACTCCATAACGTCTCATGCCATCAATTTCATCAAGGCCAATAAGGACAATCCTTTTTTCATGTATTTCGCCACCAACGACGTTCACGTGCCACGTTTCCCGAACCGGCGTTTCCGTGGTAAGAGCGGCATGGGACTTCGAGGCGACGCTATCGTGCAGTTCGACTGGTCAGTGGGGCAAATTATGTCAACGCTTGAGAAACTCGGGATAGCCGACAATACGCTTATCCTGCTCACGAGCGATAATGGCCCCGTGGTAGACGACGGCTATCAAGACCGTGCCGAGGAGCTGCTCAACGGCCACAAACCAGCCGGTCCATGGCGGGGAAACAAATACAGTGCGTTTGAGGGCGGCACTTGTGTGCCGGCTATCGTGTGTTGGCCTGCCAAGGTGAAAGGAGGTCAGACATCAGACGCTCTCGTGTCACAAATAGATTTCTTCCGCTCGTTAGGAAGTCTCGTCAGCGCGCGGTTGCCAAAAGGAAGCGCTCCCGACAGCGAAGACCACATGAGCACGCTGCTTGGAAACGACAGCGTGGGTCGTGATTATGTGCTTGAGCAGTCCTATAATCACGTGCTTTCCGCACGCACGAAGAAATGGAAATACATAGAGCCGAATGACGGCCCGAAGATGATACCCTGGGGTCCGAAGATAGAAACAGCCAATTGCCCTTTGCCTCAACTCTACGACATCAGCTCAAGTCAGTGGGAAGGTGATAACGTTGCCGGCAAGCATCCACAAGTGGTATATGATATGCAAAACATTCTGCGCCGTGAGCGTCAGAGGTAAATCATCACATATTTGTGGTTCGTTCTATTAATATATGGAGTGGACAGACAAGATAAGTCGATTGAAGATAATTTTCGTGCTGACGGCTATTTTCATAGCCGTCGGCTCGGTTTTTGTCTCCAAGGTACTCACCGACAACCTCAAGCGAGAGGAGCGTGGACGCATGCAGGTGTGGGCGGAGGCGATGAAGTCGCTGAGCAAGGCCGACGAGAACACGGATTTAAGCCTTGTCTTGAAAGTAATCAACGAGAACGACTACATCCCCGTGGTGCTTCTCGACAGTCATGGCAACGTCACCGACTTTCGCAACGTGAGCCTTCACACTGCCAACCATGCGGACAGCCTGCGTGAAGCGCGCCAGTTGGCACAAGGATGGATAGCTGACGGACACGTCATCAAAGTGTCGATAGACGATACGAGTCGTAATTATATTAATGTGTGCTACGACGAGTCGCTCATCTTGAAGCGACTCACCATCTTTCCTTTTGTCCAACTTGCCGTTGTTCTCATCTTTGTTGCGTTGGCGGTATTCGCCTTGCTTGCCTCAAAGCGCGCGGAGCAGAACAAGGTATGGGCAGGCCTATCGAAGGAGACCGCGCACCAGCTCGGTACGCCAATCAGTTCGCTCATGGCATGGGTGGAGGTGTTGAAAGAGGAATACCCTGATGATAATCTCATTCCAGAGCTCGACAAGGACGTCAGCAGGCTGCGGCTCATCAGCGACCGCTTCTCGAAGATAGGGTCTAAGCCAGAGCTTGCCTTGACGAACCTTTCCGATGTGCTTGCCCACGTGGTTGATTATATAGACCGCCGCACAAGTCACAGCGTGGTAATCCGTTGCCTGTTGCCCGACCATGAGGTCATGGTCAACATCAATGCCGCCCTTTTCGAATGGGTGATAGAAAACCTATGCAAAAACGCCGTGGATGCGATGAACGGTGGGCCAGGATTCATCTCCATCGCGGTGGCGGATACGGAGCGGAAGGTCGTTATCGACGTTGCGGACACGGGCAAGGGCATAAGCAAGAAAAACATAAAAAACGTGTTTCGCCCTGGCTTCACCACCAAAAAGCGTGGCTGGGGCCTTGGCCTGTCGCTTGCCAAGCGCATCATAGAGGAATACCACAAGGGCAGGATATTCGTCAAGTCTTCGGAAGTCGGTGTCGGCACGACATTCCGGATAGAGTTGGGGAAATAATAGTTAAACTATTGCTTCTGGATGTGGTCTCGCCCAAAGGGATAACCTCATTAGAACGCGAAGTCGTAGTCACTGAATGAGCGGAAAATAAAAACTTTGTGAATAATTTGTGTGTTGTTTTGTCATATATCGGAAAATATTAGTAACTTTGCACACCAAATGTGTAGTTTAGAGGAACTTAAGATAGACTTGAAGGATTTGAGCGAGGGCGTGAGCGCGCTTCGCTTCAATCTTGATGATGCCTGGTTTGAGTCGCTCGAAGAGGGCGAGATTAAGCGAGGCAATGTTGACGTGTCCATAAACGTGGATCGCACGGAAGACTATTTTGACCTCGACTTTCACGTAGAAGGCTCTGTCACGGTGCCTTGCGACCGTTGTCTTGATGACATGGATCAACCTATCGTAAACGACCAGCACCTCGTGGCAAAGTTTGGAGAAGAATACTCAGAGGATGATGATATCATCACGGTGCCAGAGAAAGAAGGAATACTCGACACCTCGTGGCTCATCTATCAGTTTATAGAACTCGCCGTACCACTCAGGCATGTGCATGCACCTGGAAAATGCAATCCTGCCATGATGAAGATTCTTGAAGAACATTCTGCCGCCCGAAGCGGTGATGGTGATGACGAGAAACCCGTAGACTCGCGATGGGCTGCCCTCTCGCAAATAAAAATCAATAATTAAAAATTAATACACAAAATGGCACATCCAAAAAGAAGACAGTCAAAGACTCGTACACTTAAGCGTAGAACTCACGATAAGGCCGTAGCTCCAACACTGGCCGTATGCCCTAACTGTGGTTCTTACTATGTTTACCACACAGTATGCCCAACTTGCGGCTACTATCGTGGCAAGGTAGCTGTTGTCAAAGAGGCTGCTGAATAATGGCTAAGGTCAACGCAGTGATCACGGGCGTTGGTGGTTACGTGCCCGACTATATCCTCACCAACGAGGAGCTGTCGCGCATGGTAGACACCAGCGACGAGTGGATCAGAACGCGTGTGGGTATCAGGGAGCGCCGAATCCTTACCGAGGAAGGCCTTGGCGCGAGCTACATGGCTCGCAAGGCCTGCAAGCAGCTGCTGAAGAAGACTGGTGCGGATCCCGACTCCATAGATGCCCTTATCGTCTCTACGACAACACCTGACTATCCTTTCCCGTCAACGGCAAGCATTGTCGTGGGTAAGCTCGGACTGAAAAACGCTTTCGCGTTTGACATGTCGTGTGCTTGTTGCGGATTCATCTACGCTCTCGACACGGCATCGTCTATGATACAGTCGGGACGCTACAAGAAAGTGATAGTTTGCTCGGCAGAGAAAATGTCATCGGTCGTTGACTGGACAGACCGTCAGACATGCGTGCTCTTCGGCGATGGTGCCGGAGCCGTGCTCGTAGAGGCTACAGAGGAGGAAGGCGTAGGTTTTCAAGATTCCATGCTCCTTACCGACGGCAAGGGCTTGCCTTTCCTTCACATGAAAGCCGGAGGCTCGGTGTGCCCTGCATCGCATTTCACCATCGACAACCGTCTTCACTATGTATATCAGGAGGGTCGTACGGTGTTCCGTCACGCGGTGACATACATGAGCGATGATGTGGCTGAGGTGATGCAACGCAACGGACTGGACAATTCTAATCTTGATTGGATTGTTCCTCACGAGGCCAACCTGCGTATCATCGATGCCGTGGCAAAGAGAGCCAACTTGCCTCTCGACAAGGTGGTAATCAACATCGACCACTATGGCAACACCTCTTCTGCCACAATTCCATTGGCACTTTGGGACAATGAGGCGAACTTCAAGAAAGGTGACAACATCATCTTCACGGCCTTCGGAGCAGGTTTCGTGCATGGCGCCATCTATTACAAGTGGGGCTATGACGGCGCATCCGTTGAAGAAGACACAAAGTAACGCTTTTATTGTTTCTTTTGAATATCAAGCGCGTTCTTCTTGTCGTTATGGCAAGGAGAACGCGCTTGCTTTTTTGCTGACGACATATTTTCAAGCGTTTTAGAGAATATGTGAAGAAAAATGATTAACTTTGCAACTGTGTTACACTCAATGAAATAGAATTCTATTAATGCATAAAGCCGGTTTCGTAAATATAGTAGGCAACCCTAACGTGGGGAAGTCTACACTGATGAACCAACTTGTTGGCGAGCGCATCAGCATCGCCACGTTCAAGGCACAGACTACTCGTCATCGTATCATGGGTATTGTCAATACCGATGATTGCCAGATAGTCTTTTCTGACACTCCGGGCGTGTTGAAGCCCAACTACAAGATGCAGGAATACATGTTGCAGTTTTCTGAGTCGGCTCTTGCCGACGCTGACATCCTGCTCTATGTGACCGATGTGGTTGAGAACCCAGAGAAGAACCTCGACTTCGTGGAAAAGGTACGCGAGATGAAGATTCCAGTCTTGGTGCTTATCAATAAGATTGACGAGCTTCAAGGCGATAGGGCGACCGAGCGTCTTGGCGAGATAGTGGAGAAGTGGCACTCGCTGCTCCCAAACGCTGAGATACTTCCCTTGTCGGCATCCAATAAGTTTGGCGTTGACATACTCATGAAGCGCATCAAGGAGCTTCTCCCCGAGAGCCCTGCTTATTTCTCCAAAGATCAGCTCACAGACAAGCCTGCGAGGTTTTTCGTCTCAGAGATTATCCGTGAGAAGATATTGCGCTATTACGACAAGGAGGTGCCTTACTCAGTGGAAGTCGTGGTGGAGCGTTTCAAGGAAGATGAGCACCACATTCACATCAACGCTGTGATTTACGTGGAGCGCGACTCGCAGAAAGGCATCATCATCGGTCATCAAGGCGTGGCGTTGAAGAAAGTGTCGACGGAAGCCCGCAAGAGTCTTGAGCGATTCTTTGGCAAATCGGTTTATCTTGACATCTTTGTCAAGGTCGACAAGGACTGGCGCAACTCAGAGCGTGAACTCGACAATTTCGGTTACAATCCACAGTAAGAATACTGGTCAATACTTTTTTCTCCCCTGACTGCAAGGCAGGGCGCACTCTCGCAAGAGGCGAGGGCCGAAGAATGTTAAACTTCAGAAATCAAACAAAACAAAATGGCAAATTTAGTAGCTATTGTTGGCCGCCCCAACGTGGGTAAGTCAACTCTTTTCAATCGTCTCACACAAAGTCGTCGAGCCATCGTGAGCGACGTGGCTGGCACCACACGTGACCGTCAGTATGGCAAGTGCTCGTGGAATGGGCGCGAGTTCTCTGTCGTGGACACTGGCGGCTGGGTGGTCAAGTCGGACGACATATTTGAGGACGCCATACGTAAGCAAGTGCTTGTGGCATCAGACGAGGCAGACCTCGTGCTCTTCCTCGTGGACGTAGAAACTGGTGTCACTGACTGGGACGAAGACGTTGCAAGGATCTTGCGCCGCGCCAAGTTGCCAGTGATATTGGTGGCCAACAAGGTTGACAACAGCGGCATGGCTTATACCTCAGCCGAATTTTACAAGCTCGGCTTGGGCGATCCACAGTGTATCAGCGCCGCAACCGGTGGGGGAACAGGCGACTTGCTTGACCTCATAGTCAGTAAGCTGCCTGATGAGAACAACGATTCCATCGATGATGAACTTCCACGCTTTGCCGTGGTGGGCCGCCCAAACGCGGGCAAGTCGAGCATTGTCAACGCGTTTCTCGGAGAAGATCGCAACATCGTGACAGAGATTGCCGGAACCACACGCGATAGCATCTACACGAGGTTCAACAAGTTCGGTTTCGACTTCTACCTCGTCGATACCGCAGGAATACGCCGAAAGAACAAGGTGACGGAAGACTTGGAGTTTTATAGCGTCATGCGCTCTATCCGCGCCATAGAGAACAGTGACGTGTGCATTCTCTTGATAGACGCGACACGAGGTATAGAGTCGCAGGACATGAATATCTTCCAGCTCATACAGAGAAACAACAAGAGCCTCGTGGTGGTTGTCAACAAGTGGGACTTGGTGGAGGACAAGAGTCAGAAGGCTATTGAGACATTCCAAAACGCCATACACAACCGCATGGCTCCGTTTACCGACTTCCCAATCATCTTCGCTTCGGCATTGACCAAGCAGCGCATTTTCAAGGTGTTGCAAATGGCTGTGGACGTGTACAAGAATCGCACGGCGCACGTGGGCACAAACAAGCTCAATGAGGTGATGTTGCCTATTATCGAGCAGACACCGCCTCCATCAACGAAGGGAAAGTTTATCAAGATAAAATACTGCTCACAGTTGCCAAACACCCAAATCCCGTCGTTCGTGTTCTATGCCAATTTGCCACAGTATATCAAGGAGCCTTATCGCCGCTTCCTTGAGAATAAGATTCGCGAGAATTGGCCGATGCACGGCTGCCCAATTAATGTGTTCATACGTCAGAAATGATACGCAAGTTATTCTTTTTCCTGTTATTCCCGCTTCTTGCGGCCTGCTCCGGCAAGTCGTCTGGTCTTGACGCAGCGTCATTGGCAGCTCAGGCGGCAAAGGTTTATTATGACCAGTTGCTGAAGGGCGACTATGGCAGTTTTGTCGATGGACGTTACCAACCCACCCGTATGCCAGAGAGTCTTCGCCAGCAACTCATAGCCAACGCCAAGATGTTCGTCGCACAACAGGAAAAAGAGCATAAAGGAATAAAAACGGTGTCGGTCACTGATGGCAGGGCCGACACCGCTAAACATGTAGCCAATGCTTTCCTCACGTTCACCTATGGAGATGGCACGAAAGAACAAGTTGTCGTGCCCATGGTGGAGGTGAGGAAAGTGTGGTATATGAGGTAAGGTCGTTTTCTATCGCCTTTCACGATTTCTTTTCCGCCTCTTTCACCTTTCTGAAGAGGTCTGAAGCGAAAACGAGGTCATTGAGTTGCTTGTTGGTAGAATCCATCACCTCGCTTTTTGTGCCCTGCCATTCTTTATGGCCCTTGTAAATAAAGATAATGTTCTCGCCAATGCCCATCACGGAGTTCATGTCGTGGGTATTGATGATTGTGGTTATCCCATACTCTTTTGTTATACCCGACAGAAGCCCGTCTATGACGAGTGATGTCTTCGGGTCAAGTCCAGAGTTAGGCTCGTCACAAAACAAGTATTTAGGGTTTAGCACTATGGCGCGGGCTATCGCCACGCGCTTTTGCATTCCGCCAGAAATCTCGGCAGGATACTTGTTTTGCGCGTCGAGTAAGTTGACACGCTCCAAGCACTCTTGCGCTCTTTTGTCACGTTCGCGACTGTTCATTGGCGAGAACATGTCGAGAGGAAACCTCACGTTCTCCAAGACTGTGAGCGAGTCGAAGAGCGCTGAGCCTTGAAACACCATTCCCATCTCGCGCCTTAGTTCCACCTTAGCTCTTTTGCTCATGGTGACGGTGTCCCTTCCGTCGAAGAGCACCTCGCCGCTTGTCGGCGTGAGCAGGCCGATGATATTCTTCATCAGCACAGTCTTTCCAGAACCGCTCTGTCCGATTATGAGGTTTGTCTTGCCAGTCTCGAAGGTGGTGTTGATGTCGTAGAGCACAGTCTTGTCGCCGAAGCTCTTGGTCAAGTGTTTTATTTCTATCATGACAGTAATTCAGTTAGGAAGACATCCGAGAATAGAATCAGCACGCTGGAGCATACCACGGCATTTGTCGAAGCCGTGCCCACTTCCACGGAACCGCCTTCGACCGTGTAGCCGAAAAAGGAGGAAACGCTGGAGATGATGAAAGCGAAAAACAAGCTCTTGATGATACTCATCCACACGAACCATTGGTTGAAAGCGTGGTGCATGCCTGCGGTGAGATCCTCGGGCGACATCATGTGACCCACGAAAGCCGTGGCATAAGCACCGATGATGCCGAGCGCCGAAGAGAAGATAACAAGGAATGGCATGATGGTGACCAGTCCTAATATCTTTGGCAAAATGAGGTAAGAAGCGGAGTTGACGCCCATTATGTCGAGAGCGTCTATCTGCTGCGTCACCCTCATGGTGCCAAGTTCGGACGCGATGTTTGAGCCAACCTTTCCAGAGAGAATCAAGCACATGATGGAAGAGGAAAACTCGAGGAGCATGATCTCACGCGTTACATAACCCGTAACCCAATGAGGCATCCACGGGCTTTGAATGTTGACCTTCATCTGTATGCAGATGACAGCACCGATGAAGAAACTTATGAGCAGCACTATGCCTATGGAGTCGATTCCAAGTTGAGACATCTCCTTCACGTAGCGTTTGGCAAACATGCGCATGCGTTCCGGGATGGAGAACGTGCGACCCATGAGTATGAGATAGCTGCCGAAAGTGGTGAGATAACGGTGGGCTAAACGTATGATGAACATGCTTTTCCTAAATTATATATATGTGTGAGAAAGTACCCAATATGTTTGCAAAAGTACCCAAATTCCATTTAAAACCGCAATTTAGTGGAGAGTTTTTCCCTTTCTCGTCGTTATTATTCCTTTTTTTATTAATTTTGTGGCAAAATATACAGCACAAGCTATAGATATGCCAGAAGATATTATTCAGCAACAGCAAGATAACGTCCAAGAGAAAGCCGCTGTTCAGGGGCAAGATACGCCTCAGGAACAAGCCGCGGCGCAAGGCGAAGCCTACTCTGAGGAGAACATGGAACGAATCGACGAGATACTCAAAGAACGATTGCCGCGCCAAGAGCTCCATACCAAAGGGTTGGTGAAACGTTATGGACGCCGCACTGTTGCCGACCATGTGTCATTCAATGTGAAACAAGGCGAGATCGTGGGATTGCTTGGGCCTAACGGCGCTGGCAAGACAACCTCTTTTTACATGACCACCGGACTTATAATCCCCAACGAGGGTCATGTTTATATCGACGACAAGGAGATTACCGACTTCCCTGTGTATAAACGCGCCCGTGCTGGCATTGGCTATCTGCCTCAGGAAGCGAGCGTGTTTCGCAAGATGTCGGTAGAGGACAACATCATGTCTGTATTGGAGATGACCAAGCTCACCCACCAGCAACAACTTGAGAAACTTGAGAGCCTTATCGCAGAGTTTCGTTTGCAGAAAGTTCGCAAGAACATGGGCGACCGTCTCTCGGGTGGAGAGCGCCGTCGTACGGAAATAGCGCGCTGCCTTGCAATAGACCCGAAATTTATCATGCTCGATGAGCCGTTCGCGGGAGTTGACCCCATTGCCGTTGAGGACATCCAGCATATTGTTTGGCGACTGAAATACCGCAATATCGGCATTCTCATCACCGACCACAATGTGCAAGAAACGCTGTCCATCACGGATCGTGCGTACCTGCTTTTCGAGGGGCGAATACTGTTTCAGGGACTCCCGGAAGAACTGTCGGAAAACAAAATCGTGCGAAAGAATTATCTCTCCGACAACTTCGTCTATCGCAAGTTCCAATCAAATGAGGACGACCGTGCTTTCGCTGCCCAGGCGCGCAAGCAGTTGCTTAAGGAAATAGGCGCATAGGACGTTTTTCGTGCGGCAAGTCAGCTTATACCGTTAAAAAAACACATTTTATCCTTTATATGTTAGGTGCTTTCGTTAAATAGCACTAACTTTGCAAACCGACTGTGCTTTAACAGTCTACAAGGCAGATACATAACAATAAAAAACAGAAATAAAAGACAATGAAAGTATCATTCGATTGCCCCGATAAAATCAACGGCTTGCTGACCGTTACCATCGAGGAGGACGACTTCAAGAACGATGTCGAGAAAGAACTGAAGAACTACCGCAAGCGTGCTAACGTGCCTGGCTTCCGCCCTGGCATGGTGCCAATGGGCCTTATCCGCCGTCAGTATGGCAACGCCGTGAAGATGGACGTGGTAAACAACAAGCTCTCTGAGGAGGTTAACAAGTATATCCAGGACAACAAGATCAACATGCTTGGCATGCCTCTGGGTTCTGAGAAGCAGCAACCAGTTGACCTTGAGAAGGACGCTCCTTACACTTTCATGTTCGACATTGCCGTGGCTCCAGAATTTGACATCGAGCTTAACGATAAGGACACGATCGACTACTATGACATTACTGTCGACGACAAGCTCGTAGACCAGCAGGTGGACGGCTTCGCTTCTCGCTTCGGCGCTTACAAGAAGGCCGATGAGTACAAGGAAGGCGACGTGCTCAAGGGTGACCTCCGTGAGCTCGACGCTGAAGGCAACACCAAGGAAGGTGGCGTAGAGGTTGAAGGCGCAACAGTGATGCCGCAATACTTGAAAGACGATGACCAGAAGAAGCTCTTTGATGGCGCTAAGGCTGGCGACATCATCACTTTCAATCCTTACAAGGCTTATGCCGGTGGAGCAGAGGTAGCTACGCTTCTTAAGGTAGAGCGCGACAAGAGAGACCAGTATCAGGGCGACTTCAGCTATCAGATCACAGAGGTTCAGCACTTCGAGAAACACGCCGTGGATCAGGAATTGTTCGACCAGGTGTTTGGCAAGGACGAGGTGAAAGACGAGAAGGGCTTCCGCGAGAAGATCGCCGAGGAAGTGAAGCAGCAGCTCACAACTGATGAGGACTTCCGCTTCTTGCAGGATCTCCGCAAGTATGCCGAGACGAAGGTCGGTCAATTGACTTACCCAGACGCATTGCTCAAGCGTGTGCTGAAAGAGAACAACAAGGATAAGGACGATGAGTTCATCAACAAGAACTACGAGTCAAGCCTCAAGGATCTCACTTGGAGTCTTATCAAGAACAAGCTCGCTGAGAAGGCCCAGGTTAAGGTCAACGACGACGATGTGAAGAATGTTGCACGTGAAATTGCCCGTGCCCAGTTCGCCCAGTATGGTATGCAGAACGTTGGTGAGGAATACGTGAACAACTACGCTGATGAGCTGCTCAAGCAGCGCGACACCGTAAACCAATTCGCTGAGCGTGCCGTAGACGAGAAGCTCGTGGCAGCCCTCAAGCCTGTGGTTAAACTGAACCACAAGGAGATTTCACTTGAGGATTTCAACAAGATGGTTACCGCTGAGCAGGCATAACCTTTATACAAAGACATTTAGAAGCCCCGTACGCGTGTATGACATGCGTGCGGGGCTTTTTCGTTGCTTGAAAGCAATTTTTGGTTCTTAAAATAAAAAAACTACTTCAATTAATTTGTTTTTTATAAGGAAATTGCTATCTTTGTAAAACGAAAGTTCGACAAATGTTGTGCGAGGTTGTATGCTTGGCATAAAGTTTGTTTCTTAATGAGCCATTGTGGGCTTAATCCCATGGCTCGTTAATATTAAAAGAAGGAAAAACATGAATAACGATTTTAGAAAATTCGCTACGAAAAAGCTTGGCATGGATGGCTTGGTGCTCGATGATGTGGTGAAGGCACAGCAGCAGTATCTTAATCCATACATCCTTGAGGAACGCCAGCTCAATGTCACCCAGATGGACGTGTTCTCGCGCCTTATGATGGACCGCATCATTTTCCTTGGCACTGAGATAGACGATTACACCGCCAACACACTACAGGCGCAGCTGCTTTATCTTGATTCCGTGGACAATGGAAAGGATATCTCCATTTATGTCAACTCGCCTGGTGGCTCCGTCACTGCAGGCCTTGGCATCTACGACACCATGCAGTTCATTACTTCTGACGTGGCAACCATCTGCACGGGCATGGCGGCGTCTATGGCGGCAGTGCTTCTCGTGTCGGGTCAAGAAGGCAAGCGCTCGGCTCTGCCCCACAGTCGCGTGATGATTCATCAGCCACTTGGAGGCGTGCAAGGTCAGGCTTCCGACATAGAGATTGAGGCAAAGGAAATACTCAAGTTCAAGAAAGAGCTCTACACCATTATCTCTGAGCATTCGCATCAGCCTTACGACAAGGTGTACAAGGACTCTGACCGAAACTATTGGATGACAGCAGAGGAAGCCAAGGAGTATGGCATGATTGACCAGGTATTGAAGAAGAAATAAATGAAAAAGAAGACTTGCAGCTTTTGTGGCCGTAGTGAGGATCAGGTAAAGCTGCTTATTACGGGTATCAACGGTTATATTTGCGAGGATTGCGCGAAGCAGGCCTACCAAATAGCCGAGCAGACTGGCGTATTCGGTAATGGTCAGCAAGAAGCGGAGCCGTACCATCCAAAGAAGAAAGTGCCCAAGCCTGTGGAGATAAAGAAATATCTTGACGAGTATGTCATTGGTCAGGATGAGGCGAAGCGCTATCTTTCGGTGGCTGTGTACAACCACTACAAGCGCCTTCAGCAGCCTGAGACCGATGACGGCGTGGAGATAGAGAAGAGCAATATCATCATGGTGGGTTCTACTGGCACGGGCAAGACTCTTTTGGCGCGCACCATAGCCCGTCTTCTCGACGTGCCTTTCACTATTGTCGATGCCACCGTGTTCACCGAGGCTGGATATGTGGGCGAGGACGTGGAGAGCATTCTCTCGCGCCTGCTCCAGGTCGCCAACTACAACGTGGCGGCGGCTGAGCGTGGCATAGTCTTCATCGATGAGATTGACAAGATCGCGCGCAAGGCAGACAACCCTTCTATCACGCGCGACGTGAGTGGCGAGGGCGTGCAGCAGTCGCTGCTCAAGCTCCTTGAGGGAACCATGGTGAACGTGCCGCCACAGGGCGGACGCAAGCACCCTGACCAAGAGTATATTCACGTCAACACCAAGAATATCCTGTTTATCTGCGGCGGAGCCTTCGATGGCATTGAGCGCAAGATAGCACAGAGGCTCAACACGCACGTGGTGGGATACAACTCCGTGCAAAACACTCGCAACGTGGACAAGAAGGACCTCATGAAGTATATCGTGCCGCAAGATCTTAAGTCGTTTGGTCTCATACCTGAGCTTATCGGCCGTCTGCCGGTGCTCACATATCTCAATCCCCTCGACAAGGAGGCATTGCGCCGCATTCTCGTGGAGCCGAAAAACTCTATCGTGAAGCAGTATACCAAGCTCTTCGCCATGGATGGCATCACCCTCACGTTTGATGACGACTGCCTCGACTTTATCGTGGACAAGGCGTTGGAATACAAGCTTGGGGCCCGTGGACTGCGCTCCATCGTTGAGGCCATCATCATGGATGCCATGTATGAGATACCGTCCAAGCGAGTTAAGACATTCAAAGTGACGCTCGACTATGCCAAGAAACAACTTGACAAGGCACATTTGCAGAAATTGGAGTCTGCGTGATGCTCTTTAACCATCCCTAAAACTTGATTATATGAAATTAGATCTTACAGAAGCGCTGAAGAAATATTTTGGCTTTGCTGCCTTCAAGGGCGATCAGGAAGCCATCATCACCAACCTCATGGAGGGCAACGACACGTTTGTGCTCATGCCCACTGGGGGAGGCAAGAGCCTCTGTTACCAATTGCCGTCCTTGCTCATGGAGGGAACCGCCATTGTGGTGTCCCCTCTTATCGCCTTGATGAAGAACCAGGTGGATGTAATCAATGGTTACAGCGAGGACGACTCGGTCGCTCATTATCTCAATTCCTCGCTCAACCGCGCGGCGATAAACCGTGTGGAAAGCGACGTGAAGTCGGGCAAGACGAAGTTGCTCTATGTGGCTCCGGAGTCGCTCAACAAGGAGGACAACTTGTCATTCTTCCAGTCGTTTAAGATCTCTTTCATAGCCGTGGACGAGGCTCACTGCATTTCTGAGTGGGGGCACGACTTCCGACCGGAATACCGCAATATCAAGCCTACGATAGACAAGATAGCCGCGGCTGGAAACGTGCCGCACATACCCGTGATAGCACTCACGGCTACCGCTACCGACAAGGTGAGAATCGACATCAAGACCAATCTCGGCATGCCGGATGCAAAGGAGTTCAAGAGCTCGTTCAACCGTCCTAATCTTTATTATGAGGTTAGGCAAAAGGTCAGCGACGAAGACACCGACAGCCAAATCATCAAGTTTATAAAAATGCACGAGGGCAAAAGTGGAATAATCTATTGCCTCTCGCGCAAGAAGGTGGAGGAACTCGCCAAGAAACTGACGCTCAACGGTTTCCGTGCGGCTCCATACCACGCTGGCTTGGACAATGAGGTGCGAGCCAAGACCCAAGACGACTTCTTGAAGGAGAATATCGACATAATCGTGGCCACGATAGCTTTCGGAATGGGCATCGACAAACCTGACGTGCGTTTCGTCATCCACTACGACATACCCAAGAGCCTTGAAGGTTACTATCAGGAGACTGGTCGGGCAGGCCGTGACGGTGGTGAGGGCATTTGCATTGCTTTCTATTCCCCAAAGGATTTGAAGAAACTCAGCAAGTTCATGGACACCAAGAGCGAGATGGAGAAAGAGATAGGCCGTCAGCTCCTGGACGAGACGAAAGCCTACGCCGAGACTTCCGTGTGTCGTAGAAAGGTGCTGCTAAACTATTTTGGCGAGGCGTATCCCAAGGACAATTGTGGCAATTGCGACAACTGCAAGCGTCCTAAGAAATTTATAGAAGCCACCGATGCCTTGGAGTGTGTGCTCTCGGCAATCAAGGCGCTGAAAGGACAGTATGAGCAGAACTATGTCATCGATTTCGTTCGTGGTCGTGCCACGGACCATATCGTCAGGGATGGCAACGACAAACTGCCTGAATTCGGCAACGGCAAGGAAATCAACAACGACATAGCTTCCATCTGGAATCCTGTGATCCGTCAAGGCATGATAGCCGGATTCATAAGGAAAGACATTGAGCACTATGGACTCTTGAAGATTACGTCTTCAGGAAAGGAATGGCTCAAGGAGCCGCGTCCGTTCTCTGTTGTCCCCGACCGCGAGTTCATGGATAGCGATGACGGCGGCGAGGGAGGCACGTCCGCTCTCGATTTGCCACTGTATCAACAGCTTAAAGGCTTACGTCACGACGTCGCGAAAAAGCACAACCTTCCGCCGTATGTCATTTTTCAGGACATCTCGCTCACGCAGATGGCTACCACATTTCCCCAGACCATGGAGGAGTTGCAGCAGATTCAAGGCGTGGGGCAAGGCAAGGCGCGCAAGTTCGGCAAGCCGTTCATCGAGTTTATCAAGAAATATTGCGAGGAGAACGATATTGAGCGTTCCGACATAATGAGGGTCATCACCCTGCCAAACAAGTCGAAACGCAAGCTCAAGATAATAGAGATGATAGACCGCCGCCTTCCGTTGGACGAGATAGCGGAGACGCAGGGGCTTGACTTCGACGAGCTGCTCGATGACATTGAGTCGATAGTGAACAGCGGCACGAAGGTCAATATCGACTATTATCTCAACGATGAAGATGTCATCGACCAAGACGAGATGCAAGACATCCTCGACTATTTCCGTCACTCCGATAGCGATGACATCGACACTGCCATCGACACGGTTGACATCTACGATGATGACGAGGGGCTCACGGCTGAGGAAAAGGCGCGCCTCGTGCTCATCAAGTTCCTTTCCGACGCGGGCAACTGATTTTGCCGGCATTGTCATTATTTTCCCATCAGATTATCACGCATTTCGCATTATAAGAGTTAAGAGGCGGCCCACGGTCGCCTCTTAACTCTTTTTATAGCATTTATTTATGCGATATTGATGATTTATTGACGATTTATTGCTAATTTTGCATGCAATAAATTTATAAGGTCACTTTCTATGTCATCATTTGTTGCAGATAAAATTGTAATGGACGGTCTTACTTTTGACGACGTCCTCCTTATTCCTGCTTATTCCAATGTATTGCCAAAACAAGTAAGCCTTCAGGCCCGCTTCTCTCGACACATTCAGCTCAACATCCCATTCGTGACGGCTGCCATGGACACTGTCACGGAGTCTTCGATGGCCATTGCCATCGCTCGCGAGGGTGGTATTGGCGTTATCCATAAGAATATGTCTATCGACGAGCAGGCTCGACAGGTGGCTATCGTCAAGCGTGCCGAGAACGGCATGATTTATGACCCCGTGACCATCCGTCGCGGAAAGACCGTTCACGATGCTCTCAAGATGATGGCCGAGTACCATATCGGTGGCATTCCGGTAGTGGATGGCGAGAACCATCTCGTGGGTATTGTCACAAACCGTGACTTGCGTTTCGAGCGTCACATGGATCGTCTCGTGGACGAGGTGATGACAAAGGAAAACCTTGTCACCACGCACCAGCAGACCGACCTCGCCAATGCCGCGCAGATTCTGCAAGAAAACAAGATTGAGAAACTCCCAGTCGTGGATGGCGAGAACCATCTCATCGGCTTGATTACATACAAGGACATCACCAAGGCGAAGAACAAGCCAAACGCTTGCAAGGACGACAAGGGTCGCCTTCGCGTCGCTGCTGGTGTCGGTGTCACGGTCGACACATTGGAGCGTGCTCAGGCTCTCGTTGACGCTGGCGTTGACGCCATAGTCATCGACACCGCCCATGGCCATTCAGCCGGTGTGGTGGGCAAGCTCCACGAGGTTAAGAGCGCCTTCCCTGAGCTCGACGTGGTAGTGGGTAACGTTGCCACGGGTGCCGCCGCTAAGTATCTTTACGACAATGGTGCCGATGGCGTGAAAGTAGGCATTGGCCCTGGCTCTATATGCACTACGCGTGTGGTTGCCGGTGTCGGTGTGCCACAGCTCTCAGCTGTCTACGACGTGTTCAGCGTCTTGAAAGATACCGACGTGCCACTTATCGCCGATGGCGGTTTGCGCTATTCCGGCGACATCGTGAAGGCCCTCGCCGCTGGTGGCAACTGCTGCATGATTGGCTCATTGGTGGCTGGCACCGAGGAAAGCCCAGGCGACACCATCATCTACAATGGACGTAAGTTCAAGACATATCGTGGCATGGGCTCCTTGGAGGCCATGGGGCAGAAGAACGGCTCCAAGGATCGTTATTTCCAGAGCGACACCACCGACGTTAAGAAGTTGGTGCCAGAGGGTATTGCCGGTCGTGTGCCTTACAAAGGCACCGTGCAGGAGGTGCTCTACCAGTTGACTGGTGGCTTGCGTTCAGGCATGGGTTATTGCGGTGCGCACAACATCGATGAGTTGCACAACGCCAAGTTCACTCGCATCACCAATGCAGGTGTCATGGAGAGCCATCCACACGACATCACCATAACCTCGGAAGCGCCTAACTATTCGCGTCCGGGCGAAGAATAAAGCATGAAAATAAGAAACACTTTTTTATCAGCCATGGCAGCCATTGCTACGATAGGGGCAATGGCTGTGCCGTCAGGAAGGGTCTCGTCTTCCTTTGCCATGGGCAACGACTCGTCTAAGACCATGACCGACACGTCAAAGGCAGTGGAGGTCGTGGTTCCTCAACAGTCGGTTATCGATGAGGTAATCTGGGTAGTGGGCGATGAGCCTATACTCAAGTCGGATGTTGAGGAAATGCGAATGCAGGGTCTTGCCGAGGGTATCAACTTCGGCAGCGATCCCGATTTCTCCATTCCAGAGCAGATTGCCGTGCAAAAACTTTTCTTGCACCAAGCCGAGATAGACTCTATCGAAGTGACGGAGTCGGAGGTGGCGACGGGCGTGAACCAGCAAATCAACCGTTGGGTTGAGATGGCTGGCTCGAAGGAGAAACTTGAGGAATATCGCAAGCAGAGCATTAGCGACATGCGCTCCGAGTTGCACGACCAGTTTCGCGACCAGCAGCTCATCCAGAAGATGAAGGAGAAGCTGGTGAAGGACGTCAAGGTCACTCCTGCCGACGTGCGCGCCTATTTCCGAAACCTTCCTCAAGATAGCGTTCCTTTTGTCCCTACCGAGGTGGAGGTCGAGATCCTTGTCAGTGCGCCTCGCATCAAGCAGAGCGAGATCAACAGGGTCAAGGACGAGTTGCGCAACTTCACCGACCGTGTCAACAAGGGTGAGACCACGTTCTCAACCCTCGCCCGTCTCTATTCGGAGGATCCAGGCTCAGCCCGTCAGGGCGGTGAGTTGGGCTACACTGGGCGTGGCGTGCTTGATCCAAATTTCGCGGCCGTGGCTTTCAACCTTACCGACCCAAAGAAAGTGTCGAAGATTGTGGAGTCGGAGTTCGGCTACCACATCATACAGCTTATCGACAAGCGTGGCGACAAGATCAACGTGCGCCATATCCTCTTGAAGCCGAAGGTCTCGCAAGACGAGATTGATGGAGCGACACATAGGCTCGACTCCATCACCAACGACATCAAGGCAGGTAAGTTCTCGTTTGAGGAGGCTGCCTCGTACCTCTCCGATGACAAGGACACCCGCAACAACGAGGGCCTAATGTCCAACAACACGTCGAGCGGAATGACATCCCGCTTCCAGATGAAAGACCTGCCCACGGAGGTGGCGAGAGTGGTCGACACGTTGAAGGTGAACGAGATTTCCAAGCCTTTTGAGATGATCAACTCTAAGGGAAAGACTGTCGTGGCGGTCGTGAAGCTCAAGAGCCGCATTCTCGGTCACAAGGCGACCATCACCGAGGACTTCCAGGTGATGAAAGACGTGGTGCTCAACAAGGAGCGTGAGAAGACCATACACGATTGGGTGGTCGATAAGATAAAGCATACCTATGTGCGCATGTTGCCGCAGTATCGTGTGCCAGGGAAATATGAATACCAGGGATGGGTGAAATCTTAAGAAATAGGGGAAGGGTGTTGTCACTCTTCCTTTTTGTGGTTCTGGTGGTGTGTGGAATGACTCCTTCGCGCAAAAGGCAGAGGGAGCTTCGCAAGGTTGACACGCGCGTGTATCTCAAGCATGCCGATGAGTTGAAGTATGACCAGTTCGGTCCCAACCCCGACGCCCAGATTGCGAAAGGTCACGTGCATTTTCTTAACCGTGGCGCAACGTTGCTGTGCGACAGTGCTTACTACTATCAAGCCACCAATTCTTTTCGTGCTTTCGGCCATGTGCGTTTCCGTCAGGGCGACACGTTGTCGCTCACGTGCGACAACGCGTGGTACGATGGTGAAGGTCAGATGATGCAAGCGCGAAAGGATGTTGTCTTGCATCATCGTGGCCAAGTACTTTACACGGACAGTCTCAATTATGACCGTCTGTATGACAATGCTTACTTCTTTAAGGGTGGACGCCTCGTTGACGGGAAAAACAAGCTCTCGTCCGACTGGGGCGAATACAACACCAAGACGCGTCAGGCGGTGTTCTATTACGATGTGCAGTTGCACACGCCAAAGAATCGCGTGTCTACCGACACCTTATATTATGACACCAAGAAGTCGATAGCCCATATCGTGGGCATGTATACCCCAAACCGTGGGCTTGGGCGTCCAGGGCCGTCTGTCATCCACAACCAGGGTGGGGTGGTGAAGACCACCGATGCCTTCTTCAACACCAAGACCGACAGGGCGCGTCTCTATGGCCGCTCTACGGTGGTAGACAAGGAGAAAACCATTACGGGCGACACGTTGTTTTATAACAGTACCACTGGCCGCAACCACGGCTATGGCAACGTGGTCTTCGTTGACAAGAAAAACAAGAACAAGTTGACGGCTGGCGAAGTGGCTTACAACGAGAAGACCGGCAAGGGATTCGCCACAAAGAAAGCCCTCGTGGTCGACTTCTCGCAGAAAGACACTCTCTATATGCACGCCGACACGCTTCGCATAGAGACGTTCAATATCAATACCGACAGCGTTCATCGTCGCGTGCACGGCTATGACCACGTGCGTGCCTATCGCGTAGACTTCCAGGCCATGTGCGACTCACTCGTGTACGACACGCGCGACTCGTGCCTGACGATGTACAAGGATCCAATCACGTGGAGCGACGGCAGGCAACTGACGGGTGAGAAGATTTTGGTCTTCACCAACGACTCCACCATCAGGTTGGCCCATGTCATCGGCCAGGCTCTCTCCATAGAGCAGATGAAGGATAGCGTGCATTATGGCCAGGTGTCGTCAAAGGAGATTTACGCCTATTTCGATGGCGGCAACATTCGCCGTAGCGATGCCGTGGGCAATGTGCGCTCCATATTCTACCCGACCGACAAGGGCGACTCCACGCTCATCGGTCTCAACTATGTGGAGTCGGACACCATGAGAATGTTCATATCTCCGACAAGGCAGCTTGAGCGCATTTGGATGCCCAAGGCGCAAGGCACTCTTTACCCTATGACGCAGATACCGCCAGGCCGTGACAAGCTCGACGTGTTTCAGTGGTTTGCCGACTTGCGCCCCACGGGACCCGACGACGTGTTCGTGTGGCGCGGCAAGCCAAACGGCTCATCGTTGAGAGTGGTGAAGCGCCACGCGCCTCCATTGCAGAAACTGCCTGGCGATGAGGCTAAATCGCCACGGCCCAAGGAGGCTGCCGAAAACAAGCCTTCTACAAGTAAAGCCCCAGTGAATAAAGCCAAAAAGTAAGCGTATGTCTGATGTTATTCAGCTCTTGCCCGATTCCGTTGCCAACCAGATTGCCGCGGGAGAGGTGATACAGCGTCCTGCCAGCGTCATAAAGGAACTGGTGGAGAACGCCGTGGATGCCGGCGCGCGCCACATCGACGTGTCGGTGGTCGACGCGGGGCGCACGTCCATTCAGGTCATCGACGATGGCAAAGGCATGTCGGAGACCGATGCAAGGTTGGCTTTCGAGCGCCATGCCACGTCCAAGATACGTCATGCCGAGGACCTTTTCAACCTTCACACCATGGGTTTCCGTGGCGAGGCGTTGCCCTCTATCGTGGCCGTGTCGCAGGTTGAGCTCAAGACCCGCACAGCCGACGACACTCTCGGCACCGACATCTGCTTCTCTGGTTCCAAGGTGCTATCGCAAGAGCCGTGCGCTTGTCCGCAAGGAGCCAATTTCAAGGTCGAGAACCTCTTTTTCAATGTTCCTGCCCGCAGGAAGTTTCTCAAGTCAAACGCCACCGAGCTCAACCATGTCATCACGGCGTTTGAGCGCATAGCGCTGGTCTATCCTGACATAGCTTTCACTCTACATTCAAATGGCTCAGAGCTCTATGACCTACGCTCTGGCACGTTGAGGCAACGCATAGTGGAGGTCTTCGGAAAGCGAATCAATGCCGACCTCCTGCCGCTGAACGTGGAAACGTCGGTTTGTGGCTTGTCGGGATTCGTGGGCAAGCCAGAGTCGGCAAAGAAGAAAGGCGTGAGGCAGTTCTTCTTCGTCAACGGGCGTTACATGCGTCACCCTTATTTTCACAAGGCCGTGCAGAGCGTATACGAGCGCATGGTGCCGCAAGGCGAGCAAGTGCCTTATTTCATCTATTTCGACATCAATCCGCACGACATAGACGTGAATATTCATCCCACGAAGACTGAGATTAAGTTTGAGAACGAGCAGACCGTATATCAGATTCTTCTCGCCGCCGTGCGCGACGCGGTGGGCACTTTCAGCGGAGCGTCTGCCAT
>DAIOUH010000027.1:0-22340 GCA_036751585.1 Prevotella sp.
CCCGACTTCTTCAACGCCAAGGTGAGGATAAACGGGCAGATGTGGGTAGGCAACGTGGAGATACACGACAAGGCAAGCGACTGGTTCCTGCATGGGCACGAGAAAGACGCGCAATATAATAATGTGGTGCTGCACGTGGTAGGGCGCGACGATGCGCAAGCCGTGACGGAAGACGGCGTTGAGCCTCCGCAGATGGTGCTCGACGTGCCTGAGAACGTGAGGAAAAACTATGAGGAGCTGCTGAAGACCGATGACTATCCTCCTTGCTACAAGATAATACCATCGCTTAGCCAGATAATGAAGCACTCGTGGATGAGCGCGTTGGAGACGGAGCGATTGGAGCGAAAGACCGACGACATAAAGCGGCGAGCCCGGCAATGCCAAGGGTCGTGGGAAGCGGCCTACTTCGTCACCATGGCGCGAAACTACGGCTTCGGCATCAACGCCGATGCCATGGAGCAATGGGCACTCAGCGTGCCGCTCAACGACGTGGCACACCACGCTGACAACATTTTCCAGATAGAAGCCATCTTCTTGGGGCAAGCCGGACTACTCGACCCGATGTCGGTGCCAGAGAGGTACCGCGACGACGCGCTTGCCGACGAATACTTGTTCAAGCTCAGCAGGGAATACAGATACCTGGCTCATAAATACTCGCTCACGCCTATCGACTTCCACTTGTGGCGATTCCTGCGGCTGCGACCGCAAAACTTCCCGCACATAAGAATTTCGCAACTCGCGAACCTATATTACCAGCGCAAGGCCAATCTCTCGCGACTCATCGACTGCAAGGACATAAAATCGGCGGAAGAACTACTAATGACCGAGGTAACGGATTATTGGCAAACCCACTATGCCTTCGGACGCGAGAGCAAAATGAGCAGGAAGCACCTGTCGGAAGCGTCGCTCAACCTCCTGCTGATAAACACCGTGGTGCCCATGCTCTTCGCCTATGGCCGCCACAAGCAAGAGGACGCGCTCACCGACAGGGCATTCGACTTTCTCGAACAACTGAAAGCCGAGAACAATCACATAACCCGAACATGGAAAGACGTGGGGCTCGCTGTTGACAACGCCGGCGACAGTCAGGCGCTGATACAACTGAAAAACGAATACTGCGACCGACGCGACTGCCTTCGCTGCCGCTTCGGATATGAATACTTGAAAGGAAAGGGCTTGCCTGACGGATTGGACAAATGAGAACTGAAGAGATGACATCAACCATGGAGAAAGAAACGTCCAAGGTGCTACGGCAAGGCAACGACTGGCGTAAACTGCGCTTTTATCATAAGGCGGACACTATATACCAACTCACATTCATATTCTGCCACCGCTTCCTGCCCATCAGTGGAGACCGCACGGTGGATCAGATGGTGCAAGCCGCGCGCTCAGGCAAGCAAAACATCGTGGAAGGCTCTGAAGATGGCAAGTCGTCAACGGAAATGGAGCTCAAACTGGTCAACGTGGCGCGTGGAAGTATCAGGGAACTATTGGAAGACTACAAGGACTTTCTGCACAATGGCAGATTTCCTTTATGGAAAGAAGGAGACCCACGCTACCACACACTGTTAGAGTACACAAGAGCTCACAATGAGCCTAAGGATTACCTTCCCTTTGCTGAGAGATGGTCGGCCGAGGAGTTTGCCAACACGTGCCTCACCCTGTGCTACCAAGTGGATGCCATGATCAACTCTTATCTGAAGAAGCTGCAAAAAGACTTCGTGACTGAGGGTGGCATCAAGGAGCGTATGTATGCCGCTCGCACTGGCTACAGAAAAGAGCAGGATGCCAAGATGAAGAGTCTGGAAACAGGAAACGACAAGCTCAAGGCCGAAAACGCCAGGCTGCTTGCAGCCGTCAATGCTTGGAAGGCAAGGTATGAAGATTTGAAACAGAGAGCCTTGAAAGCATATTATGGGCAAAAAGAGGAGATAGAACGATTAAGAAAGATGATTGACGAGATGGATAAGACATGATAGACAATATAGACTTTATAGACAAAAATAGACTATAACAGTCTATAAAGTCTATAAAAGTCTATAAAGTCTATTTTGTCTATAGCAGTCTATAACTGTCTATAGCGTCTCTAAAAAACAATATCAATGAAAAAATACTTATTCACCACGCGCATGGAAGTGCGCGACTACGAGTGCGACATCGAGGGCATTGTGAACAATGCCAACTACCTGCACTACACTGAGCACACGCGTCACCGATTCATCAACAGCCTTGGCATCAGCTACGCCAAGCTGCACGAGGAGAAGCACGTGGACCCCGTGGTGGCGAGGATGAACCTGAAATTCAAGGCCCCGCTCCACTGCGACGACGTGATGCTGTCGTGCGTCAACGTGCGCAAGGAAGGCTTGCGCTACATCTTCACGCACGACATATATCGCGAGGCAGACAACAAGCTTTGCTTCCATGGCGACGTGGAGCTCGTGATGCTCATCAACGGCAGGCTCGGCAACAGCGAAGACTACGACAACGCCTTTCTGCCTGTAATAGAGAAGTTTAACAAGGAAAATGCAGAATAGGGAAGAGAGGCTCAACACCGCCATTCTCACACGGCTCAGCTACTTCCACCTCAACACCATGGTGGAACTGTATAGAAGGTTAGGCTCCGCCACCGCCATAATGGAACGAAGGAAAGAGCTCGCCTCGATGTTTCCTGGCCTTCCGCAACGAATCATCAACGACCTTAACGACACGGCGTGCATTCGTGACCGCGCGGAGGAGGAGTTGGCTTGGGCTGACGGACACGGCGTGAGGGCACTGTGCCTCAACGACGACGAATACCCACACAGGCTGAAGGAAGCCACCGACGCGCCACTGATGCTTTTCTACAAAGGCAACGCCGACCTCAACGCGCGCCACATAATAAACATCGTGGGAACGCGTCACTGCACGCGCTACGGCGAAGACTTGATAAGGGCTTTCGTCAGGGACTTGCACGCCATGGTGCCCGACATCATAGTGGTGAGCGGTCTGGCCTATGGCGTTGACATTCACGCGCACCGCGAGGCATTGGGCAACGGCATGAAAACCGTGGCGGTTCTTGCCCACGGCCTCGACACACTCTATCCGCCCTCGCATCGCGACGACGCCAACAAGATGGTGAACCAAGGCGGTCTCGTGACCGAATACATGACGCACACAAGACCCGACAAGCTCAACTTCGTGAGGCGAAACCGCATAACCGCCGGACTGTGCGACGCGACCATACTCGTGGAAAGCGCGCGGAAAGGCGGCGGACTGATAACAACTCGCATAGCCAAGGAATACAACCGCGACGTGTTCGCCTTCCCCGGCCCCGTGGGAGTGCCTTACAGCGAGGGCTGCAACAACCTCATCCGCAATTGCGGAGCGGGCCTCATCACGTCTGCCGAGGATTTCATCGAAGACATGGGATGGGAAAACGAGGCGACATTGGAGAAAGCGAGAAGCAACGGAATAGAGAGACAGTTGTTTCCCGATTTGACCGAGGACGAAAAAAAGGTCGTCGGCTTGCTGCAACGCGCCAACGACCTGCGTCAAGACATAATATCCGTAAAGACTGGCATCAATGCCGGAACACTCACCGCCCTGCTCTTCCAATTGGAGATGAAAGGCGTGGTGAAAGCTTACGCCGGCGGCACCTACCACCTAATGGCGTAAGCATTCTTGTCATAAGATTTCTTTTACGCCATCATCATCTCCACGTCCTTAGCGAGTTTCACCTTCGGGTCTTCCATGAAGCGCCAATAGGCGACCGGCATGACGGTGAGGATAAAGAACATCGTGAAGATGGTGCCAAGGAAGATGACGGCAGCCATCGGCATCCACAGCGAACTGCCACCAAGAAGCATTGGCACCACGCCCACAGAGGCACAAGCCGAAGTGAGGAAGATTGGTCGCATACGCTCCTTTGAGGCCTCAAGAATGCTGTCGTGCATGGACAACCCGTGCGTGTTGTACAACTCATGCGCATAGTCGAAGAGGATGATGCCGTTGCGCACCAACACGCCCATCAGCGACACGAAGCCAAGGATGCACGTCAGGCTCAAGTCGATGCCTGTAATCCATATACCAACCGCCGCCCCGAAGACGCAGAGGGCAAGACTTCCCAACATGATGAACGACTCGCGAACATTGCGGAAGTGCCATATCAAGACAAAGAAGATGATGACCACGGCGATGATGAGCGCCGCCACGATATTGGGTATCTGCTCAGTGTCGGTCTCATACTGACCACCATAGCTCACCTGCACACCCTCGGGGAGGTGCATCGACCCCACTTCTTTCATGATAGACGAGTTCATGCGCTCCACATTATATTGAGGGTCCACCTCGGCAATGACAGAGATGGTGCGCAAACCGTTGCGATGCACTATCTGCCCGTATTCCATCTTGTTGTCAATCGTGGCAATCTCGCGAAGTGGCACGGAACGGTAACCACCAAGCACGGGGATTTGCTCGTTGAGCATGTCGTTGACCGTGGAAGAGTCGCTATGCAGCGACTTTATGACCGTCTTGACGCTGAAGTCGCCATCCCACATCTGTGAGACCGGCAGGCCAGATGAATAGCGCAGTGCAAGATTCATCTGAACATAAGCATTGTTCAGTCCGAGCCTGTCGGCAGCGTCGTCGTTGAGCTTGACCCTTGTCGTGGCCAACGGCTCACGCCAGTCGGTGCGCACGAGTTCGAGGCCCTTCTTGCACCGCAAGCGATGCTCTATGCTGTCCGCAGCTGTGTTCAAGGCAGTGAAGTCGTTGCCAGTGATGCGCACCTCTATGGGGTTCTCCTCCTTGCTGTAAGAGAGATGCTTAATCTTCACTATGCCTTCGGGGAAATAGTTGGTGAAGCGTTGTTTGCACTCCGCCACAATCTTTTCCGTGGCGTCATTGCTTTCAGTGTTTACGATGAACTGAGCAAAGTTGTCGCTTGGTATCTGAGGGGCATAAGTGGTCTGGAATCGTGGCGATGACATGCCATGGAAGTTGGCGACCGACACCACACCAGGAATGCGGCGTATCATGTGTTCCAATGAATCGGTCAGCACATTCGTACCTTTCACCGTAGTTCCCGTCGGCGTGAACACCTCAACGGCAAACTGGTCGCGCTGGGCTATTGGCATGAGTTTCTGCGGCAGAAGGGCAAACACTACGCAACCAATGACGATACTCGCGATGCCCGCACCCAATGTCCAACGCCAGTGAGCGAAACATTTCTCTATGGCCTTGTTGTAGACACGCTGCATGACATCGAGAAGATTAAACGCCTTTTTGCCATTCACCGTCACACCAGTCTCTATAGGCTTGCGTATGGCGAAATACATGAGTATGGGCAGCAACGACTGCGCGATAATCATACTAACGAAGAGCACAATGGTAATGGCCCACGGGAACATCTTCAAAAAGTCATGCATCACGCCAGTCATGGTAACGAGGAACGGGAAAAAGGTGATTGAGATACACAACGTGGCGGAGAAAATGCTCTTGAGGAAATGGTTTGTCGCTTCCACGGCAGCGCTCCAACGATGCATTCCGGCTGCGAGGTTGTTGACATATCCATCGATGATGACTATTGAGTCGTCCACTATCATGCCCAATGTCATGATAAGAGCGGCGAGGGTCACCGTGTTCAACTCCAAGTCGAAGATGTAGAAAAGACCGAGAGAAATGAAAATGGTAATTGGCATCGTCGCCGCCGCCACTGCCGCCACTTGGCGTGGCATGATGAGCACGACAACAAGCAACACTGAGCAAATGGCGATGAGCAACTCGCGCAGGAAGTCGTAAATGGAGTCGTCAACCACTTGCTTCTGGTCGGTAATCTTGCTGATGTGAACGTCCGCCGGGAGGTCCGCCTTGATATTGTCGAGCTTCTTGTTGATGGCGGCACCCATCGTGGAGATATTCGTCCCCTCCTTGTTGGTCACAGACAACAGCAAAGCCTTTGTGCCGTTCACCGTGACGTATTTAGTCAAGTCGGGGTATTCAAGTTTTACGGTCGCGACATCTTTCAAGCGCACTACCTTTCCTCGTGGGTCGGTATAGATAACGGCGTTCTCCACGTCATAGATAGTGTTCAAGCTCTCGTTCACATGGATTGGACTGCGATAAAAGCGATTGCCCACATCACCGCCAGTACTCGTAAAGCCTTTTCCCGCCAACTTCTGTGCCACGGCAACGTATGAGACGGCATATTTTGACAGGCGCGTGGCATCGAGATAGATAGCGATTTGCGGGTTCTGCTCGCCCGTGAGACTCATCTTGCCTACCGATGGAATCATGCGGAGCGAATCTTGCATAATCATCATGTAGCGCCAAAGCTCACGATAAGTCTTGTCGTTGCTTTCCAAAGAGATTAGCTCCGATGACACGTCTCCGAAATCGTCCTGCACTTGCACTGCCAACACACCCACGGGAAGGTTGGAACTCTTGAAGGCTTGCACGCCGTGCTTGAATTTCGACCAAAACTCGTCCTTGTCTTCGATGTTCTCGTTGAGTTCCACCACGATAATGGCCATGCCATCACGCGAATAGCTCACCGTCTTCTCTTTCAGCACCTCCTTATAAGAGAAGATGTATCGCTCAAGCGGCTTGGTCACCTGTTGTTCCACTTCCTCGGAAGTGGCACCGGGATATACCGCAGCCACGATGCCCTCGCGGACGGTATAGTCAGGAAACTCGTTCTTATTGATATTCACCAGTCCATAGACGCCGAGTGCCACCAGACACGTCACCAACAAGATGACAATCTGGCGGTAATACAAGCATATCTCCTGGAATGGTCTGCGTTTCTTCTGCATAGTAGTTTACTTTCTCAGTAGGTCTATTTTATTATCTCACAACGCGTGCCTTCCGACACTTTCTGCTGCCCTTCCACAATGAGCAGGTCGCCTGGGTCAAGGCCACCGTTCACACGCACGCCCTGAGACGTGTCGCTGAGATAGTTGATATACCGTTTCGTGGCCTTACCGTTTTTCACAATCCAGACGAACATCTTGTTGTCGGGATTGATTTGCACCACGTTGGCAGGGACGAAGACGCTCATGTGGCCACGCGAGAAGCGTGAATAGACCTGGCAAATCATGCCTGGCAACAGCTTGTGACCAGCATTATCCACAAGCAGCTTCACGTCATAGGTACGACTCAAAGGATCGGCTGTCACCCCTTTCTCTATCACCTTGCCATAGAACACGGCACCATCAAGCGCGGCGCAACGTATCATCATGTTCTCGCCATTGCGTATCAGGTTAACCTCGTCCTCTGGTACAGATATGGATACCTTCACGCGGTCTATGTGCACGAGTTTCACCACCATCGCGCCTGGCAACACCGTTTGCCCCACATCGGCGGCTTTCTCAGATATATAACCGCTAAATGGTGCCATGAGGCGCGTGTCTCCTGTGCCTTTGCGCGCAACCGTCTCCATGGCCATCGAGGAGCGCACGCCTTCGCGCGCCTCGGCGAGAGCGGTCTGCGCCTGCACCCACTTTGAATCTGAGATGACTCCCGACTCGTGCAGTCCCTTGGAGCGATTGTAGGTATCGAGTGCCTGGCGATAAGCCTCACGCGCTTGCAGGGTGACGGCATGAGCCGACTGCAACGCGCCCATCTGACCCGTGGCGTTAAGAGTGGCGACAAGTTGCCCGCTACTCACCATCTGACCTTCGTCAACAGCCATGCGCTGCACGGTGCCGGCAATCGGAAAGCTCAGGCTAACGCCACTCTCCTCCTCCACCGTTCCGCTATAGGAATTCTCACCATTAACCTGTACGACATCAACTTGCCGCACCTTAACCCTAACAGGTTTCTGTACTGTATCGTTTTGTTTACCGCCACAACCATATAGCGCGGCAAACATCAACATCGGGAACAACCATCTCAGATTTCTCATGACATTCTTAATAAATATTGAAATTTCCCTATTATTATTGCAAAGATACTGAAATTTGCGGAAGCCAACCAAATATTGCACTAAATTTATGTAACTTTGTACTTGTCTCTTAATATATTACACACAGAAGTTATTATACAAAAGCATGACAGAAGAAATCAACCTCAAGGGACTTAGCAGTGAGCAAGTCATCGCCTCACGCTCCAAGCATGGCGAGAACGTGCTTACACCGCCAAAGAAGACTTCCATTTGGAAACTTTATATAGACAAATACAGCGATCCCATAATCGAGATTCTCCTTGTTGCCGCCGCCGTGTCTCTTGGTTTGGCGTTTGTCAACCACGACTTCATGGAGACAATCGGCATCTTCCTTGCCATAATCCTCGCCACGACAGTGGGTTTCTACTTCGAGCTCGACGCGGCAAAGAAGTTCAAGGTGCTCACCGCCATGAACGACGACCAACCAGTGAAAGTGCGTCGTGAAGGCAAGGTGACGGAGATTCCGCGTCGCGAGGTCGTCGTGGGCGACATCATAATAGTGGAGCCTGGCGACGAGGTGCCTGCCGACGCCCGCCTCATCTCAGCCACCAACCTGCAAATAGACGAGTCGACACTGACAGGCGAGACGCTTACGACGAAAAGCGTCAACGATGACGGCAACCACGCGACAACCTATCCGCCAAATATCATACTGCGCTCCACGATGGTCATGAACGGCCACGGCGAGGCGGTGGTGGAGAAAGTGGGTGCCATGACGGAGATAGAGAAGGTGGCGCAAAAGGCCACGGAGATGACAAGCACCAAGACTCCGCTCAACATCCAACTCACCAAACTCGCCAAGCTAATATCAAAGGTTGGCTCCATCGTGTCCGTAGCGGCTTTCGTCATCTTCCTTGCCCACGACATCCTTACCAATGATCTTTGGCACACCACCAACTATTTTGGCATGGCGCAAACGGTGCTCAACTACTTCATGATGGCGGTCACGCTCATCGTCATGGCAGTGCCTGAAGGCTTGCCAATGGCTGTGAATCTCGCCTTGGCCCTCAACATGCGCCGTATGCTCAAGAGCAACAACCTCGTGCGCAAGTTGCAAGCGTCGGAGACAATGGGGGCCGTGACCATAATATGCACCGACAAGACTGGCACGCTGACGCAAAACAAGATGCGCGTGAGCGAGGTCTTTGAGTCGCCGTCGGCAGACGACAATGACAAAGCCTCACAACTGCTCGACACCGCAATGGCAATCAATTCCACCGCCGAGCTCGATGGCGACAAGGTGGTGGGCAACCCCACGGAGGGCGCATTGCTGCTTTGGCTCAAAGACCAAGGCCACGACTACCAAGCGTTGCGCTCCTCATGCACGGTGGTCAACCAGATACCATTCTCCACGGAAAAGAAATTCATGGCAACCGTGGCAACCGTCAACGGCAAGACATTGACATTCGTGAAAGGCGCGCCTGAGATACTGATAAACATGTGCGGATGCAGCGCCGCGACGCGTGAGACATGCGAGAAGAAGCTGCTCGGCTATCAACGGCAAGCCATGCGCACGTTGGCCTTCGCTTATGGTGAGGGAGACCTCACAGACGCGCTCTTGAACGGTCAAGCCTCAGAACTGTCGCTCCAAGGCTTTTGCGCCATCTGCGACCCTGTGCGCGACGACGTGCCAAAGGCTGTGGATGAATGTCGGACGGCAGGAATACGGGTGAAGATTGTCACGGGCGACACCACGGCAACCGCCTTGGAGATAGCCAGACAAATTGGAATAGACGAAGGCGAGGCTATCACGGGACCAGAATGGGCAGCTCTCTCCGACGATGAAGCCTACAAGCGTTGCGAGAGCATACGCGTGATGAGCAGGGCACGCCCCGACGACAAGCAACGCCTCGTGGAGATGTTGCAGAAACATGGCGAGGTGGTAGCGGTGACAGGCGACGGCACCAACGACGCTCCGGCACTCAACTACGCACACGTGGGCCTCTCGCTTGGCTCTGGCACTTCGGTGGCGAAGCAAGCCTCCGACATCACGCTTCTCGACGACTCGTTCAGCTCCATCGCCGCCGCGGTGATGTGGGGACGCTCACTTTACAAGAACATACAGCGCTTTCTTTTTTTCCAACTCGTGGTCAACGTTTCAGCATTGTTGCTCGTGCTCGGCGGCTCGGTGATAGGCACGGAGATGCCGCTCACGGTGACACAAATTCTTTGGGTCAACCTCATCATGGACACCTTTGCCGCCCTTGCCCTCGCCTCACTTCCGCCTTCCCACGAGGTGATGCGCGACAAGCCACGCAAGGCATCCCAGTTTATCATCACCAAGCCGATGGCACGCGGAATATTGTTCATGGGCACGGCATTCTTCATCATCATGTTCGCCTTCCTCATTTGGTGTGAGCGACATGGTGCCGGCAGTGTAGTGGACGTGCACGAACTGACGCTCTTCTTCACGACCTTCGTGATGCTGCAATTCTGGAACCTCTTCAACGCCAAGTGCTTGGGGAGCTCCCACAGCGCTTTCTGCCATTTCTGGCGCGACCGTGGCCTCATACTTGTGCTCGTGTTGACCTTTGTGGGTCAATGGCTTATCGTCACCTTTGGCGGCAGGATGTTTCGCACGCTCCCGCTGAGCCCAATGGAATGGGCAGCTATAACGGTGGCTACCGGCGTGCTGGTGCTCGGAGGCGGAGAACTGTATCGAGCATTTAAAAGATGTAAGAGATAATGGCTTTTAAAGGATAACAAAGATAATGTTGGACAATTGTTATTATACATTGAACGGTGACCCACGACCTTGCGTCGCCACTATAGGCTTTTTCGATGGCGTGCATCGCGGCCACCAGTTTCTCATTGCCAATGTCATGGAAGAAGCCAAGCGGGCAGGGCTCGCCTCGCTCGTCATCACCTTCGACCGTCATCCACGGCAGGTGCTCAACCAAGACTACCAGCCTCAACTGCTTACCACCCTTGAACGCAAGCTGCAACTCATCTCTCTCACGGGCGTGGACAACATAGCGGTGCTGCGCTTCAGCAGGGAGATGGCATCGCTCACGGCAAGAGATTTTATGAGACAAGTGCTTGCCAACCACCTTAATGTCAAGACACTTGTCATTGGCTACGACAACCGCTTCGGCCATGACCGCACGGAAGGTTTCGACGATTACGTGGCCTACGGTCGCGAGCTCGGCATACAGGTCGTGCAAGCCAAATCTTACACGCTCGACAACATGAAAGTGAGCTCCTCCCTCATCCGCTCTTTTCTTGAAGGTGGCGAGGTGGAAATGGCCGCCCACTGCCTCAACAGGCCTTTCGAACTTTCCGGCAAGGTCGGGAAAGGATTTCAGGAAGGCCGTAAGCTCGGCTTCCCCACCGCGAACCTTGACCTTGGCGACAGCGGCCTGCTCATTCCCAAGGATGGCGTATACGCAGTGTGGGCGGCAGTGGATGGGCACGCCCGCCTCTTGCCAGCCATGATGGACATTGGCTCACGCCCCACCTTCGGAGGTTCGCGACTGTCATTGGAGGTAAACATCATTGGCTTCCACGGCAACCTATACGGCAAACGCCTCAAAGTGCAGTTTGTGAGCCGAGTCAGGGACAACCGCAAGTTCGACAGCGCCGAAAGCCTTGCCGAGCAATTGCGAAAAGACCAAGACTATATCATAAAGAAGCTCAATAAAGAAAAACAAGGAAATTAAATAAAACCAATAAAAAAGATTCTTACCCATGACAAACAATAACAGCACCCTCCGTGGCAGCCTCGACATTCTTTGGTACGTTGTCGTCTTCCTGCTCTTGCAGTTAGGCATTGGCGCCATATTCCAGTTCATCAAACTTTCGCCTGTCACGAGCACCATCGCCATCACATCTATCAGCAGCATAGCCACGCTCTTGATATTCCTAAAATGCAAATGGGCGCACGTGTCAAACACCTGGATGCAAACACGTCCATGGGCGGTGATCGTCTGGGCGGTACTCCTTGCCGTCGGCAGCATAATACCCTCCGAACAACTCGTGGAGTGGATGCACTTCGAGATGCCCGAACAGATGATGAAGATGATGGAAAGCGTGATGAAAAAGCCGCTTGGCTATGTCGCGATAGGCATTCTCGCGCCACTTGCCGAGGAGATGGTCTTCCGCGGCGCCATCTTGCGCAAGCTCCTAAGCATGATGCCAACCAGCAGGCATTGGGTAGCCATAGCCATATCAGCGTTGCTCTTCGGCATCGTCCACTTCAACTTGCCGCAAGGCATACACGCCTTTCTCATTGGCTTGCTGTTAGGATGGATGTACTATCGCACTCGCTCAATCATCCCTGGCATAGTCTTCCACTGGATCAACAACACCATTTCGTATATCTTGGTCAATCTCATGCCACAGTGTGCCGATGGAAACCTCATCGACCTCTTCAATGGCAACGAGCGCATGGTTGTCTTCGCGGTGTTGTTCTCTCTTCTCATCTTCCTGCCAAGCGTTTTCCAGCTCAACATCAGAATGCGTAAGGCTAACGACACGACCGCAAAGTAAGACATCATTAAGCTATCTTTTATTCACATTATTCGCGCATAAAGTTGTAAAATGTAATTTTAACATAGCAAAAAGGCAAAAAACACACAAAAAGACTTTGCAGAAGTTAATATTTTACTTATCTTTGCAATTGACAAGGGATTTTAATCTACGTTTCTCGAAACAACCCAACAGTCACTAACACACTTTAAGTTATGTCATTATGAGTGAAAGCAATTGCAAAAGAACGCTGAACGCGAAGTCATTTTTGGCAGCCACGGCGTTGACCACCATGTTTCTCGGAGGCAATGCTCTTTCTGCTAATGCCGCGACATCTACAGGCGCGAGCCCCAAACCGCTGGCTGAGCAACAGAAGAACACCATCAGGGGAACCGTAACCGACCAGGCTGGAGAGCCCATCATTGGCGCGAGTATCGTAATCAAAGGAACATCCAAAGGTGTCGTGACCGACACGGAAGGCCGTTTTGCCATAGACGTTCCCAACGGCTCTACGCTCGAGATTTCGTGCATAGGCTATGAGAAGCGGGTATTGAAGGTCGGAGCGCAAAGAAACGTCAGCGTCACCCTTGCCGAAGACACTAAATCGCTTGGCGACGTGGTGGTGACGGCCATGGGCATCAAGAAGGAGCGCAAGGCCCTGGGATATGCCGTGACCGACATGAAGGCCGACGAGCTGATGAAGAACAAGAACACCAATGTCATCAACTCGCTGCAAGGCAAGGTGCCTGGACTTAACATCACGCAGAGCAGCGGCGCCGCCGGCGCGGGAGCCACCATCGTGATGCGTGGTGCCAACTCCACCGCCGAGGGACGTAGCAACCAGCCGCTTTTCGTGGTTGACGGCATCATCTACGACAACTCCACAAGCGTGGTGGGCAGCTCCGGCACCGACGGCATGACACGCAACGCCACGACGTTCTCCAACCGCGTGATGGACATCAACCCCGAGGACATCGCCGACATCTCAGTGCTGAAAGGCGCGGCGGCAGCTGCACTTTACGGCTCACGCGCAGCCGACGGTGCCATTATCATAACCACGAAGAAAGGTGCCGAGGGTACGGTGAAAATAGACTACTCGGGCAAGATAAGCGCATCGTCAGCCACGAAACTGCCTGAGACGCAAAAGCAGTTCGGGCGCGGATACTATGCCGACAACGGCGTGTTCAGCGACCAGACCTACAACTCTTGGGGAAAAGCATACGACGGCTCGGAGACACTCTACGACAACATCGGCAACTTCTTCCGCACGGGCACGGTGCTCGACAACAACGTGAGCATCTCGGGCGGCTCAAAGAACCAGAGCTTCTTCCTCTCGCTCTCCAACTACGACCAGCAGGGCATCGTGCGCAAGACTGGCTACAACAAGACCACCGTGCGCTTCAACGGCGAGCAGAAGTTTGGCAAGCTGACCGTCAGCGCCAACATGACTTACTCACTCTCAAAGACCGACAAGACCCTGACCTCCGGCGGACTGTGGGGCAGCGGCGGCACCGGCACCATGACAGCCCTTTACAGCTGGCCATTGCAGGAAGACATGTCGCACTACCTCAACGAGGACGGCACCAAGTATCGCCTGTTTGATGGTATATGGGAGTTGGCAAGCGACAAGGAGAACCCCTACTGGATAATAAACAAGGACAAGATGTATGACAAGACTCACCGCTTCACCGGAGCCTTGTCGGCAAACTTCAAGATAACCGACTGGTGGGACGTGACGGCACGCTTCGGCTACGACAACTACACCACCGACACATACACCTACATAGCGCCTGGCTCCGTGGTGAAGGAGCTTTACCAGAACGGTCGCCTGTCCAAGAGCGACTACCGCTATGAGTATTGGTCAACCAACGTGATGACCAACCTGCACAAGACTTTCGGCGACTTCGACCTCGGTCTCATGCTTGGCACAACAGCCGAGAGCACCGAGCGCCTCAACCAGACACACTGGGGCTACAACTTCGTGACGCCAGGAACAATCAGCTTCACCAACATCGCCGACGGCAACAAGTTCTTCAACGATGCCACAACACAGAAGCGACTGGTGGGCGTCTATGGCGAGGCGCGCGCCTCCTACAAGAGCCTGGCGTATCTCACGTTCACGGGCCGCAACGACTGGTCGTCAACGCTTCCTCTCAACAACCGCTCTTATTTCTATTCCTCGGTGAGCGGCGCCTTGGTATTCACCGAGCTGCTGCCTAAGAACGACATCCTCTCCTTCGGAAAGGTGCGCGCCAGCTGGGCACAGGTGGGTAAGGACGCTGACCCTTATGCCACGCTCACCTATCTGGAGAAGCCAATCAACTATGGTGGCTTCACTGGCGTGGGCAACGTCTACACCAAGGGCAACTCAATCTTGAAACCTGAAATTCAGACCGCATGGGAAATCGGAGCTGAGCTGCGCTTCCTGAAAGGACGCTTGGGCGTTGACTGGACTTACTATCACAGCTCCACGAAGAACCAGATCGCGCAGCCTCGCCTGTCAAACGCCGGCGGATATATCTTCATGTCGATCAACTCCGGCTCCGTAATCAACAAGGGCATGGAGGTGAGCATCACCGGCAAGCCTTTCGACGGCAAGGACTTCAAGTGGGAGTCTACTCTCAACTTCTCTTACAACAAGGGCCGCCTCGGTGAGTTCCTCGATGGCGTGGGCATGTTCTACCCCACCGACGCGCAGTTCGGTTCGGTCAAGTCGGCTTCCGTGCCTAACGGCGGCTACTTCATGGCTCTCGTCGGCACGCGCTACGAGACTCAGCACGATGAAAATGGCGAGGAGATCAAGGGTGGCAAATACCTCATCGACCCTGCAACCGGCCTCTACAAGGTGCACAGCGGACAAAACGACGTGGTGGGCAACCGTGAGCCCAAGCTCATCGGCGGATGGAACAACACCTTCACCTACAAGAACTTCTCACTCTCGTTCCTGCTCGACTTCCGCATCGGCGGCGACGTGTTCAACGGCACGGAGCAATTCATGGTCGGCAATGGCTTGAGCAAGCTCACGACGGAAAACAATCGCCAGAGCGTCACCGTGGACGGCATCAACGCCACGACGGGCGAGCCTTACAAGCAGACCTACGAGGCAGGCAAGACCTACACGTTCGGCAAGACCACTTATTCGGGCGAGGCCATGATCCAGAAGTACTGGGACAACTATGCCGACAACTCCTACAACTTCATACAGAGCGTCAACTGGCTGAAACTGCGCTCGCTCTCACTGAGCTACGACTTCACGAGCCTCCTGCGCAGCCACACCATCATCAAGCGTCTCTCTGCCAACATCACCGCGCAAAACCTGTTCACCTTGACCAACTACAAGGGCATGGATCCTGAGGTGTGCACGGCAGGCGGAACGGGCGGCTCTGGAGCCACGGGCATCGACTATTGCAGCGTGCCTTCGGTTCGCACCTACACCTTCGGAGTGAACATCACGTTCTAAGTGGCGCGGACTCGTGTGAATAAGCATTTGTTTCAACATCAAAATCAGAATTATATATGAAGAGCTTAAAATATATGATGGCAGCCGGATGTCTGCTCACGCTTGGACTTTCCTCATGCAGCGACTTCCTCGACGTGAACGTGGACCCCGACAAGCCAAACAACACCACCGCCGAGGTGGCCAACCGCGTGCCTTGGATTCAGCGCATGTTCATGTACTCGGCTGGTATCACCAACTACCGCACGTCGATGATCGCCGGCGTGCTCTACTCCACCAGCGGCTCCCACGGCCCCGCGGCAGTGACGTGGAACTTCCAGCCAGCAACCACGACATCTTCTTACCAGACATGGTTCGTGGAGACGGCAGCCAACCTCAACGACCTCTACGACAAGGCCAAGGCAGAGAACGCCTACCACTACATGGCGGTGGCTGACATCTACCACGCCCTCGGCTTCATGCAGATGCTCGACCTCTACGGCGAGATACCCTACACCGAAGCCCTCGGCAACTCGCCGGTGCCTGCCTACGACGATGGCAAGACCATCTTCAACGGCTGCATAGCCAAGCTCGACGAAGCCATCAAGCTGCTCAGCGAAGCTCAGCCTGCCACTGCTACACCGCTCTCGAAAGGCGACCTGATGAACGGCGGCGACGCGCAGAAATGGCTCAAGATGGCTTACGGCCTCAAGGCACGCTTCCTGTTGAAGCTCTCCAAGAAGGCCGAGTTTGACCCAGACGCCATTCTCGATTGCCTGGCAAAGGGTCCACAGAGCATCAACGACAACTCTGTGATGCCTTGCTACAACAGCGGACAAGACGTGACCGACTATCTCATGGGCGACCCCATCATGACCAATGGCAACTGGAACTGCGTGGCTTACGGCACAACACAGCGCATAACCAAATATTACACCGACCTGCTCACCAACATGCGTGGCGCTGGCGTGGAAGACCCACGCTACACCAAGATAGTGCCAGCCGTGATGACCAACATCAAGTTGGATGAAAACGGCAAGGTGCAGTCGTATGGTTGGGCACGCTCCAAGGGTGTTGACTGCCACGGCGACTGCGAGCGCTTGAAAGCCTTGGGATGGAACAGCATCGTGGCTCCCACATGGAAATCAAAAGACAATGTCATAAAGTATAATATCAAGGATCAGGCACAACGCGAGGCTTTCGCCGCCGAGATTGGCAAGATTCACAAGACCGTTGTCAATAAAGACACCGTCAAGGTGACATATCAAGCGGGTTCTGTCTTCGTCAACAGCAGCAACTACGCATACGCTGGCGACACAGCTTACGTCTCGCTGCGCAGCAACTCAAAGCTCACGGGCAACCAGTCGAAAGAAGAGAACGACGTGAATTGGTACTTCTCCACTGATGACGCTCTCAACGCCGGAGCCGTGGGTTCCACAGGCTCGTTCCAGACACGTCCCGTCAGCGACTTCGAGATCATGACCTACCACGAGGCTTGCTTCATCAAGGCAGAGGTGCTCTTCCGCAAGGGCGACAGGGCTGGCGCGCTCGCCGCTTACAAGGACGGCATAAAGGCTCATCTCGACTATATGCAGAAGAAGCTCACCGCCTGGAAAGGCCAGGGCTTCAACAACCCCGACATGATGCCTATGGACGATGCCAAGATAGCGGCTTATCTCGCAAGCGACGCCGTGTGCCAAAACGCGTCAGACCTGACGATGAGCGACATCATGCTGCAGAAGTATGTGGCAATGGGTTGCAGCCTTGAAAACTGGAACGACATGCGCCGCTTCAACTACAGTGCCGGCAACATCGGCGACTTCGGCGTGGTGTATCCTGGCATGGACCGCTCCGTGCTCTTCACTGGCACCGATAAGCTGAAAGGCACGTCAAAGGATGACCCAAAGTATTGGCCACGCCGCTGGCGCTTGCCCGCAACGCTCGAACTGTCATACAACGAGGCTCAGGCCCTGGCAGCCAACAAGCACGCCGAGGACACCGACATCTGGAGCTACCCAGTGTGGTGGGACTGCGCCACAGATGCCGAATATGAGGGCTACATCAAATAAGGCTGGCACGGCATAGAGCCGTACTTAGAACACAATAAACAAATCTCTCCATGCGAAGACATTAAATGTTGACGCATGGAGAGATTTTTTTGTTTTCTACCTTGGATAAAGTCATCAAAATGAGCTACCTTTGCAGCATCCCCGTGATAATTCCATTTAAACCAAAATTAAATGATATGAAACAACAGTTTGTGATGGCTTTTGCCTTCTTGCTGACGGCATTCACGCCCGCGGCGCAAGCCCAAAAACATTGCTGTGGCAACAAGGCTCCGGTGCCTGTCTATCTCGATGACACCAAGAACATAGAGCAACGTGTGGAAGACGCGCTCTCGCGCATGACGCTCGACGAGAAAATAGGCGTGATTCACGCGCAAAGCAAATTCTCCGCCCGTGGCGTGCCACGCCTCGGACTGCCCGACCTCTGGACAGACGACGGCCCTCACGGAGTGCGCCCCGACGTGCTTTGGGACGAGTGGGAGCAAGCCGGCCAGACCAACGACTCGTGCGTGGCGTTCCCTGCCTTGACCTGTCTCGCCGCCACATGGAATCCGCACATGGCCTGCCTCTACGGAAGGAGCCTCGGCGAGGAGGCACTGTATCGCGGCAAGGACGTGCTGCTCGGCCCGGGCGTCAACATCTACCGCACGCCGCTCAACGGACGTAACTTCGAATACATGGGCGAGGACCCATGGCTCACCTCGACAATGGTGGTGCCCTACATCAAGGGGCTGCAGAGCAACGGCGTGGCGGCATGCGTGAAGCACTACGCGCTCAACAACGACGAGGAGAACCGCTTCAAGGTCAACGTGCATGTCTCCGACCGCGCCTTGCACGAGATTTACCTGCCGGCATTCAAGGCTGCCGTGCAGAAAGGCCACGTGTGGGCGCTCATGGGCGCGTACAACCTCTACAAGGACGAGCACAACTGCCACAACGACATCCTGCTCAACAAGATATTGAAGCACGACTGGAAATTCGACGGCGTAGTGATAAGCGACTGGGGCGGCGTTCACGATACCGACCAAGCCGTGAAAAACGGACTCGACATGGAGTTCGGCACATGGACCAACGGCTTGAGCGAGGGCGTGTCAAACGCCTATGACAACTATTACCTCGCCTTGCCATACAAGAAGGGCATCCTCAGCGGCAAATACACCGAGAAGGAGCTCAACGACAAGGTAAGGCGCGTGTTGCGACTCTATTTCCGCACCACGATGGCCAAGCGCGGCCATGGTCTCCTCTGCTCCGAGAGTCACTATGAGGCCGCCAAGGAGATAGCCGAGAACGGCATCGTGCTCCTGCAAAACAAGGGCAACGTGCTCCCGTTGCAATTCGGCGGCAGCAAGCAGAAGAAGGTGCTCGTGGTCGGCGAGAACGCCATCAAGATGATGACCGTGGGCGGTGGCAGCTCATCGCTGAAGGTGCAGCGCGAGATCTCGCCACTGCAAGGCTTGCGCGACAGGCTGAAAGGCATTGCCGAAGTTGAGTATGAGCGCGGATACGTGGGCGACACCACCGGCAACTACAACGGCGTGACGACAGGGCAAGACCTGAGGGACAGCCGCACCAAGCAACAACTCATAGCCGATGCCGTGGAGAAAGCCAAGGGTGCCGACTACGTGGTGGTGTTTGGCGGATTGAACAAGAGCGACCACCAAGACGCCGAGGGTCACGACCGCACGCAATACGGTCTGCCCTACGCGCAAGACGAGCTTGTCAAGGCTCTCGCCAAGGCAAACAAGAACCTCGTGTTCGTCTGCATATCGGGCAACGCCGCCGCCATGCCATGGAAGAATGAGGTGCCTGCCATCGTGCAAGGCTGGTTCATCGGCTCTGAGGCTGGCGAGGCTCTCGCCGCCGTGCTGTGCGGAGACGCCAACCCATCGGGCAAGTTGCCGTTCACGTGGCCTGCCTCGCTCAACGACGTGGGCGCGCATGCCCTCGGCACCTATCCTGGCACATGGCGCGCCGACCACAAGATCATAGACGAGGACTACAAGGAAGGCATCTACGTGGGTTACCGCTGGGCAGACGCTCACAAGACCCATCCGCTCTTCGCCTTCGGCCATGGACTGAGCTACACCACGTTCAAGCTCTCCAATCTTCGCCTTTCTTCCGCCGCCATCGCTCCAGACGACAGTCTGAAGGTGACGGTCAGCGTGACCAACACTGGCAAGCGCGCCGGCGCTGAGGTGGCACAGCTCTACATCCACGACGACAAGGCAAGCGTGGACCGCCCATACAAGGAGCTGAAAGGCTTCCGCAAGGTGTACCTGCAGCCTGGCGAGACGAAAGACGTGGAGATGACGATTGCCAAGGACGCGCTCAGCTTCTACGACGAGGCCACTTCGTCATGGAAGGCTGAACCCGGAACGTTCACCGTGCTCGTGGGCAACTCGTCGGACAACATAACGCTCAAGAAGGGCTTCACGCTCAAATGACAACGATGACGCAACACGACAACAAGATAGCGGCACACAGTGCCTTATTGATAGCCAACCTCATTTTCGGATTGGGCGTGCCCGTTACCAAGCTCTTGCTTGACAACTGGGTGTCGCCCATGGCTTGGATGGCTACACGCTGCATCGGCGCGGCGATAATATTCTGGGGCATATCGCTCTTCCTGCCCAAGGAGAAGGTCGTGGCAAGAGACCTCCTCGTCATAATGGTTGGCGGCTTGATAGGTTTCCTCGTTTCACAGACGTTCACGGCATGGGCAATAGACTACAGCACGCCGACCTACGTGTCGCTCATCGCCACGCTGACACCGGTCATGACCATGGTTTGCGCCATGCTGTTCATTGGCGAGCGGTGCTCGTGGAAAGGCTTTGCCGGAATAGCGATAGGCATCATTGGCGCCATGCTGATGGTCGTGATGAACTGGCAAGGCGGCACGGGCAAGAACAACGTGCTCGGCATAGGGTTCGCGCTGCTCAGTCTGCTGACATGGGCCATCTACCTCATCATCACTCGCAAGGTATCGGCAAGATACTCTGCCGTGACACAGATGAAGTGGATATTCCTCGTCTCCTCCATCGCCATACTGCCGTTCTCATGGAGCGACCTCACCCACTCCACGCTCTACAGCTCGGCATGGCAGTGGAGCGGCGTGCTTGAGATGGCATACATAGTGGTGCTCGCCACGGTGGTTGGTTTCTTCGCCATCCCGTTTGCCTCGCGATACCTCAAGGCCACCACGGTGAGCGTGTATACCAACCTCCAGCCCATCGTCACCGCCATAGCCGCCATCTGCCTCGGGCAAGACCACCTGACATGGGACATACCCGTAGCACTTGTCCTCGTGTTGCTAAGCGCATATCTCGTGGGAAAGAAATAACGACGATTCCGTATAACATCAGCAGGGGCGGGCCCTGTGCCCGTCCGCAACCCGAATGGCAAATGCCGTATTTGACTTTGCCGCGTAAATGTGGTTGCGGACGGGCACAGGGCCCGCCCCTGCTGATGTTGAAATAATGCCTTACTTACAAAGTGTCGAGTCGGTGGGGATGTAGTTGAAGATGGTCTTGCAAGCCTCGGCGGAGAAGCGTTGGCCGGACGCCACGCAATCGTCCCACTGCTGCTCGGTAAGACCGTTCTCGATGTCGGCACGCGTGATGTTGTTTTTCAGCATTCCATAGATGAATCCCGCGTTGAAGTTGTCGCCAGCGCCTACCGTGCTCACCGTCTCCATGGGTGCCACGTCGTATGACTTGCGCAAGCCGTTGTCGGCATAAAGCCTCACGGGGTTGGCACCGGCGGTATAGATGAACTTCTTGCAATAGAAACTTATCTCGGCTTGGTAAACCTTGTCGGGATTGTCGAGCTTGTAGAGCACCTCAAAGTCCTCGCGGGAGCCGCGCACGATGTCGGCATATTCGAGGTTCTCAAGATAGTTGGGCGTGATCTTCATCACGTCGTCCTTGTGCGACATGCGGTAATTCACGTCGTAATAGATTATGGCACCATGGGCACGGGCATAATCGAGCAAGCCCACGATCTGAGGCCTTACCACGGGGTTCACGGCAAAGAAGGAGCCGAAAAGCACGATGTCATCGGGCTGGATGTCGGGATAGATGAAGTCGAGCTGGTCGTGGGGATGGTCTTTATAGAAGATATACTCAGCATCGTTGTTGTCATCGAGAAACGCCAACGACACGGGTGACTTTGACCCCGGGAACGCCGTCACGTTGGACGAATCTACACCGTTGTCCTTCAGAAACTTGATGATGTTTTGCCCCACGCGGTCGTGACCAGCCTCGCCAATGAAAGCCGTGGACACGCCTGCCCTTGCCAACGATATGATGGCATTGAACGCCGAGCCGCCTGGGTATGCCCCTATGGGTTGCTCTTTCTTGAAAATGATGTCGAGAACAGTCTCGCCAATACCTATTACTTTGCGCATGATAATAAATGTCTTTGTTGAAATCGAAGGCAAAGATAATGCAAA